>JBGVDX010000218.1:0-3692 GCA_045119575.1 Acutalibacteraceae bacterium | reverse complement strand
CGGCGAGTTAATTAAGGCGAACGGTACTACCCGCGGCGCAGATAACGGTATCGCCGTTGCTATTATACTCTCAATTTTAGAAAGTGACAGTATTCCTCACCCTGCTATTGAGGCGGTGTTCACGACCGACGAGGAAATCGGTATGATAGGCGCTGCCGCGCTCGACGGCTCGGTGCTGAGCGCAAAGAAAATGATTAACCTTGACTCCGAGGAGATTGACTGCGTTACCGTTTCGTGTGCGGGAGGCAGCGACTTTACGGCGAAGCTGCCAACAGAGAGAATAAAGGCTTCGGGTAACGAAATTACAATTACTCTTAAAGGGCTTAAGGGCGGACATTCGGGCATTTGCATTAACGAAGGCAGAGTTAACGCAAACATCCTTGCGGGCAGAATTTTGAATTATCTTAATAATAACACAAAATTCAGTCTTGTAAGCGTTAACGGCGGCGACAAAATTAACGCAATTACGCCGATTTGCGAAATTAAGGTTATTACAACCGACGATAATTTTAAGGCGGTTTCGGAAAAGTATATTGACGAAATTAAGACAGAGATTGCTCACAGAGAACCTGAATTTTATGCAGAAATTGATGTTTGCGAGAATAAAACCGCCGACAGCATGGTTAAGGCAAGTCAGGATAAGGCAATTTACGCCTTGCTCCTTGCGCCGAACGGCGTTACCGAAATGAGCGCCGAAATAAACGGCTTGGTTGAAACTTCGCTTAACCTCGGCATACTTAAAACCGAGGAAAATTATGTATCGTACAGCTTTGCGCTTCGCAGTAACAAGAAAACGGCGATGAAATTCCTTGAGGACAAGCTTACCGCTTTCTTTTCTCCCCTTTCGGCCGAGATTTCGACGGGCGGACATTATCCTCCGTGGGAGTTCAACGACCGCTCCGAGCTGCAAAAGCTTTATATAGACAGCTATGTGGCTCAATTCGGCGAAATGCCGAGGGTTGAGGCTATTCACGCGGGGCTTGAATGCGGCGTTTTCGCCGACAAAATTGACGGGTTTGACGCTATCGCAATCGGGCCGCAGATGTTCGACGTTCACACGGTAAACGAACGCCTTGAAATTAAATCAGTTGGTGAAATATACAAATTATTGCTTAAGATATTGGAAAAATGTCGATAAAGCAAGAATTGAAATATTGCGAATTTTATGCTAAAATATAAATGTTTCGTGTCGAAACAATAAAAAAGGATTTTTATAAGGAGTTATTATGGATAAGAAAACTGAATTCAAGCCGTATATTCCTGCCGAAAAAATCACCCCCGAAATTACAGTTACCTCCATTATCATGGGCGTAATTTTGGCGGTAGTGTTCGGCGCGGCAAATGCCTACCTCGGACTTAGAGTAGGTATGACCGTTTCGGCGTCAATTCCGGCCGCCGTTATTGCTATGGGCGTTATTCGCATTATTTTGCGAAGAAACTCCATTCTTGAAAGCAACATTGTTCAAACAATAGGTTCCGCCGGTGAATCTCTTGCCGCAGGCGCTATTTTCACAATGCCCGTTCTCTTCCTTTGGGCGGCAGAAGGCAAAACCGAGAAACCCGGCTTGATTGAAATTACACTTATCGCTTTAATCGGCGGTCTTTTAGGTGTATTCTTCATGGTTCCGCTCAGAAACGCTCTTATTGTTAAAGAGCACGGTATTCTTCCCTATCCGGAGGGAACCGCTTGTGCTGAAGTTTTGCTTGCGGGCGAAAAAGGCGGAGCAAACGCTTCAACCGTATTCGCAGGTATGGGCTTTGCGGCTCTTTTTAAGTTCATTATTGACGGACTTAAGGTTGTTCCCGGCGAAGTTTCGGGCAAAGTTAAAGGTTACGCAGGCGAAATCGGCACACAGATTTATCCCGCTGTAATGAGCGTTGGTTACATTTGCGGCGCAAGAATTTCCTCGTTCATGTTTGCGGGCGGCGTACTTAGCTGGCTTGTACTTATTCCGCTTATCGTTCTTTTCGGCGAAAACAGCGTTCTTTATCCGAGCGTTGACCAGACTATCGGTCAAATTTACGCCGCAGGCGGCGCTTCGGGTATTTGGGGCTCATATATCCGCTACATCGGCGCGGGCGCTCTTGCCGCCGGCGGTATCATCAGCCTTATTAAATCGTTGCCGCTTATTATTAAAACATTCGGCGGCGCTATGAAGAACATGAAGGGCATCGGCGCAACCTCAACCGAGCGCACATCTAAAGACCTTAGCATTAAAGTCGTTCTTATCGCTATTGTTATACTTGCCCTTCTTATTTGGCTTGTTCCCGCTATCCCCGTTAACCCCATTGGAGCTATCATTATAGTTATATTCGGATTTTTCTTTGCGACCGTTTCTTCGCGAATGGTAGGTCTTGTAGGAAGCAGTAACAACCCTGTTTCAGGTATGGCTATTGCAACGCTTCTTATAGCTACCCTTGTTCTTAAGTTTACAGCCGCTGAAGGAACTCCTATTATCACCAGCATGTGCAGCGCCATCGCTATCGGCTCGGTTATTTGTATCGTTGCCGCTATTTCCGGCGACACCTCTCAGGACCTTAAAACCGGTTATCTCCTCGGCGCTACCCCGAAAAAGCAGCAAATCGGCGAAATTATCGGCGTTGTTGCCGCGGCTCTTGCCATCGGCGGTACACTTTATCTTCTTGACCAAGCTTGGGGCTTCGGCACAGACGAGCTTGCCGCTCCGCAGGCTACCCTCATGAAGCTTATTATCGAAGGCGTTATGGGCGGCGACCTCCCGTGGGCGCTCGTATTCACCGGCGTATTTATCGCCATTGTTGTTGAAATTATCGGTATTCCGGTACTTCCCTTTGCAATCGGCATTTATCTCCCCGTTCAGCTTAACGCTTGTATTATGGTAGGCGGACTTATCCGTTTGGCGTTTGACAAGATGAAGAAGAGCAAGGAAGAAAAAGAAGCTATTACAAACGACGGTATTCTTTTCTGCTCCGGTATGATTGCGGGCGAAGGTCTTGTAGGTATAGTTTTGGCCATCCTTGCTATTACGGGCATTAACAAGATATTCAACCTCAGCGAATTGATTAACGGAGCCGTTCCCGAATTTGTTTACAAAATCGGCGGTATTGTTCTTTTCGCTATCATCATTCTTACGTTGCTTAAATTCACCGTTTGGAAAAAGCGTAGCAAGAAATCATGAAAAAACAAAAATTAGCGTCAAATTTTCTTGATAAAATCCCGACAAGAAACCCCGATATCGGTTATACCGTCGACGAAAAAGGCGTTATAACCCTTGAAATCGAAAACAAAGGATTGTTTAACCGCATCGCTCAAAAGATTTTTAAAAAGCCGAAAATAAGCTATATTCACCTTGACGAAATGGGAAGCTTTGTTTGGCCCATAATCAACGGAGAAAAAAGCATTTCCGAAATCGGCGAGGCAGTTGACGAGAATTTTGGAGAAAAGGCTCACCCGTTGTACGAACGGTTGGCCAAGTATTTTCAAATTCTTGAAAGCTACGGCTTTGTAAAACTTAGTTAAAATTTTAAAAAGCACTTAAGGTCATTTGCGACTTTAAGTGCTTTTATTTTTTTGCGCTTTTTAGACGTCAATGGATTTGCGTGTATGGTAAAAGGGCTTATTAGCGGTTAAAGGGTTTGTGCGTATGATAAAAGGGCTTTTTACCATTAAAGGGTTTGTGTGTTTTAAATAATCTTATGTTGGAAAAAGCTCG
>JBGVDX010000217.1:0-2006 GCA_045119575.1 Acutalibacteraceae bacterium | reverse complement strand
CAAACCGTATATGCGACAAACGCTGTAATCGAAGCTGCAACGCCCGACTTTAAAAACTTTTCGGATTGTATTTTGTCGGCAAAAATAAGCCCGATTAGTATATTATCAACCGCCGAAAGTGTCCAAATGCTGCTTTTTAATATGTCGGAGCCACCGTTACCTAATACGGGGAACAAATTTCCTAATTCAAATTGACCCAAACCGGAAATAATTACGATTAATATTCCGCCTAAAATTGCAAACACAACGGGGATAGCCGTTTTAGCTACGGCTTTTTCTCCCGCCTTTCCGCAGTAAAAACAAACCAACATGATTACTATTGCGATTACAACGGTGGGAGTATAA
Source organism: Acutalibacteraceae bacterium (assembly GCA_045119575.1). Lineage (GTDB taxonomy): Bacteria > Bacillota > Clostridia > Oscillospirales > Acutalibacteraceae > UMGS1976. The sequence goes on along the minus strand of JBGVDX010000217.1, from coordinate 1,661 downwards.
TTATATCCGTATAATTTCATAAGCCGTATACATTCAAAAAGCCGCTCTGCCATTGAAAAAATAACTATAACCGAAATTATACAATTTACAACCATTCCGAAAAAATCACCTAAGCAATAGTAAACTATTTCGCTAAGCTTTTTGTTTTCGTGATTTTTTAAAAATAACGCTGTGACTGTAACAAAAATAAGCCAAATAACACAGCCGATAATTGACGAAATAAACGCTGACGTGCCGGCGGTAAGCATAAGTGAGTTTAAAGCATAGGTGTAAACGTAAACAAGCGTCCCTACCGACATAACCGAATAAAGCTGAAGTTTACTCATTACCTTCCTCCATAACCGACCATTTTCTTGAAATATCGGGTTGTTGACGAATGCTTTTCGGGCTAAGCATTTTTGAACGAAGCTCTTGTTTCCAAATAGGTCTTTGGAAAACCATGTTTCCGCCTACGGTTCTTCTGCCCGTCGAGGTTGTGAGCATAGATTCGCCGAAAGAGGTTTGCTTTGCGAGCATTGTGATGGCAAGAATAAGCCCTGCACCGATTCCGAGAAAACCAAGAAATCCGCCAAGAATGATAAAACCGAATTTGAGTATTCTTATGCCCGACGCCAAATCGTAATCGGGTATAATACCGTTTGCAATACCCGAAATTGCAACAATAATAAGCGTTACCGGGCTGACAATACCCGCTTCAACCGCCGCTTGTCCCAAAATAAGTCCGCCAACTACACCAATCGCGCTTCCGACACTGCTCGGTACGCGCAAACCCGCCTCACGTACAAGCTCAAAGAATATTTCCATTACGATTATTTCGGCGAGTGAGGAAAAGGGAATTTGCCGTCGAGTATCGGCGATTATCGTCAAAAGCTCGGCGGGTATAAGCTCTCTGTGAAAACAGATTAAAGCAATATATATCCCCGAAAGCATAGTAGATAAAATAAAAGTGAAGGTCCGTATAATCCTTGAAAACGTGCCGTTTTGCCAACGTTGCTGATTGCCTTCGGGCGAATCCAAAAGCACCGACAAGGATATCGGCATAATGAGGGCGAACGGCGTATTGTCACAAATAACGGCTATTCTGCCCGCTGTAAGATATTCGGCTGTGCGGTCGGGCCGTTCGGTCGAAAGAATTGACGGAAAAAGCGACCAAGTCGAATCCTCAATTAACTGTTCGACCATGCCGGCCCCCGAAATGTAGTCGCCTTTGATATTATTAAGTCGAAATTTAACCTCATTTACCAGCTTATCGTTGGTTATATCGTCAATATACATTACTGCACATCTGCATCCGTTGATACCGCCGACAGAAACAAACTCGGTTATAAGTTTTGGGCTTTTAATTATTCGCCTGATAAGGGTAATGCTTGTTCTGATACTTTCGGTAAACCCCTCGTGTGAACCTTTTATAACTGCCTCGGTGTCGGGGGCGTCAACCGAGCGCTTATCGAAGCTTTTTGTTTCCACAACGGCGCAGCGAATGTCACCGTCTGCGTAAACCATTGTGTCGCCTTGCAAAATTGAGTCTGCCGCTTTGTCTATTTCGGTTTCCTCGGAAACGTTGTTGTATTCAATGACCTCTATTATGTCATATTTTGTTCTCGGATAAGCCTTTGTCATTATGGCGCGTATAATAAAATCGTTAATGCCCTCCGTGTTCG
>JBGVDX010000216.1:0-1692 GCA_045119575.1 Acutalibacteraceae bacterium | reverse complement strand
AGACAGTCCCGGTTAATACTTGCGGTGCCGGTTTGCTTATTGTTCATCCGGGAACGGTGATAATTAACGATAAAGCTAAAGTCGGAGTTAATGCACGTATTCACGCTTGTGTAAATATTGGGGCGAGTGACGGCGGTGCGCCGGTTATAGGTGACAACGTTTATATTGGCCCCGGAGCAAAGATTTTCGGTAACATTAAGCTCGGAAATAATGTCATTATCGGCGCAAATGCCGTTGTAAATAAAAGCTTTGATGAAGATGGGGTAACTTTAGTCGGTATCCCGGCAAAGCAAATTTGATTTTAATTCAGTAAAGGGGAGTAGTTATGGACCCGATAAGAGTTTTGCAGGTTGTTCCTAATATGCATAGAGCCGGTCTCGAAACCCTTATTATGAATATTTACAGAAACATTGACAGGGATAAGGTTCAATTTGATTTCCTTGTCCATTACAATAAACGTTTTGATTATGACGATGAAATCGAACAGTTGGGCGGAAAAATTTATCGGCTTTCCGTTCGAGAGGATAATAACTTTTTTAAATACTTTAAAGATTTAAACGCGTTTTTTAAAAATCACCCTGAATATAAAATTGTTCACGGTCATATGGAGAGCTTCGGTTTTATTTACAGTCATTTCGCGAAAAAAAACGGTGTCAAAACCGTTATAGCTCATTCGCACAATGCTTTAATTGAACCGAATTTAAAGGGCTTTTTAAAGAATATTATGAACAAGCCGTGGAAAAGAACTGCAACTGAGCTGTTTTCATGTTCCGTAAAAGCGGGGGAGTTTATGTTCGGAAAACGCCCTTTCAGAGTTATTAATAACGGTATCAACTGTGAAAATTTTGTTTTTAACGAAAAGGTTCGAGTGGAATACAGGAAACAACTTGGTGTTGAAGGGAAAACTGTCATAGGTCACATTGGCCGTTTCGAGAGACAAAAGAATCATACGTTTTTAATCGATTTGTTTGCAAAGTATGCAGATGCCCATTCGGATGCGGTATTGTTGCTTGTCGGCGAAGGTCATTTGTTTGACGATATTCGCAAAAAGGTCGATGAGCTCGGCCTTAACGATAGAGTTCGATTTTTGGGTGTTCGCTCGGATTTGGAATGTATATATCAAGCTTTGGATTTGTTTGTACTTCCGTCTTTGTTTGAAGGGTTGCCGGTTGTAGGCGTTGAAGCTCAGTCAGCAGGTCTGCCTATTTTAACCGCCGATACGGTTACAAACGAGCTATGTGTAACTGAATTTGTTGAAATGTTACCTCTTGATGCATCGCTTGATATTTGGTGTGTTAAAATCGACGAAATGTTATCAAAAATTACTCGGCGCAATACGCTTGAGGATATGAATAAAGCTGGCTTTAATATTAGAAATACAGCAGATTTTCTTCAAGATTACTATATTGAACACAGTATTTAATTGAAAGGATTTTTTCAATGGGTAAGTCAGAGCAAAAGAATATTGAGTTTATGTTTGTTCTGCCCGGCAGGAAAGGCGGAGGCGCAGAACGCGTTGTTTCGGTCTTGGCGTCAGGATTAGCCGAACGCGGACACGGTGTCTGCATTTTACAGTTCGTTACCCAAACCGACGAATATCCCGTAAATGACAATGTAATCGTTCATAGATTGGATTTAGAAAAAAATTTAAAGAATTCAAAGCTAAAATTTATTAAAAAATGGGTCAAGTAT
>JBGVDX010000215.1:0-5400 GCA_045119575.1 Acutalibacteraceae bacterium | reverse complement strand
AATTTGTCAAGCAATTTGATTTTATAGTAGCTTCACGCTTTCATGCTATTGTTCATGCCTACAAAGAGAACGTACCTGCCATTATTTTAGGTTGGGCAGTTAAATATCATGAGTTAGCTAAAAATTTAAATCAAGAAAAATTTGTTTTTGATGGTACAAATATTTCTAACGATAATAAAGATTCCATTATTAATGGCATTGAATATATGTCAAATAATTTTTACGAAGAATCAAAGATTATTTCGGAAAGAATGGTTTATATTAAATCTCAAAATTGCTACGAAAAGTGCAAAGACATTTTTGAATCAATAATTGGATAACTTTTTTCATCAGGGGTCATAGAATATGAAAATTGCCAGAACGGATAATGCGATACGCAATATAGTCTTTGGTGTACTGTATAAAGCTGAAAGTATAATATTGCCATTCTTTATTCGTACGGCAATGATTTATATTATGGGTTCTCAATATGTCGGATTGGGAAGCCTTTTTACATCTATTTTAAGCTTTTTGAGCTTAGCGGAATTAGGAATAGGTCACGCCCTTGTTTTTAGTATGTATGCGCCTATTGCAAAGGATGACGACGAAACTTTATGTGCGTTACTCAATCTTTACCGTAAAATTTACAGATGGATTGGTGGTATAATTTTAGTTATCGGTTTGGCGTTGATGCCGTTTTTGAAATATTTAATTTCTGACGGATATCCTGCCGATATAAATATTTATATTCTTTATTCAATTTATCTGTCAAACATCGTCATTAGTTATTTAATGTTCGGTTATAAGCAATCATTGCTTGTTGCTTTCCAGCGTTCGGATATTATTAGTAAAAGAACAATGGCAATACAGGTTATACAGAATGTAGTACAGTTTAGCGTGCTTTTATTAACAAGAAATTATTATCTTTATATTATTTTTCTGCCTGTTTTTACCGCTGTAACTAATATATTTAATCTTATTATTGTTAATAAAATGTATCCGCAGTATAAATGCAGAGGCAACATCAGCAAAGAATTAAAAAACTCAATTGTAAAAAAGGTTACTGCGCTAATTGGCACAAAAGCAAATGCAATTGTTATGCATGCCGCTGATAATATTGTTATTTCCGCCTTTTTGGGCCTTACTATGGTTGGTATATATGGAAATTATTATTATATAATGAACTCAATCGTAGGCATTATGACCATAATTTATACCTCATTAACAGCCGGCTTGGGAAACAGCCTTGAAACCGACGATGTGGAAAAGAATTATAACGATTTCAATATTTTAAGCTTTATGAACTTTTGGCTCGTTACGTTTTGTTCGGTTTGCCTGCTTTGCCTGTATCAACCGTTTATGGATTTATGGGTTGGCAAAGAATTAATGTTAGGCTTTGACGTAGCAATTCTTCTTACGGTTTATTTCTTTGTTTACCAGATTCGAAGAATTGTTCTAACCTATAAGGATGCCGGAGGCATTTGGTGGGAAGACCGTTTTCGTCCATATGTAATGATGTTTTTTAATTTGACATTTAACATTATTTTAGTTCAAATTATTGGTATACAGGGCGTTATATTATCAACCGTAATAAGTATGCTTATATCTTTACCGTGGGAAAACTATACGGTATTTAAATTTATATTTAAAAAATCATCTTATGAGTACTATTTAAAATTTGCTAAATATATTATTTCCGCAATCGCTATTACAGCAATAACATATTTAGCTTGTTACTGGATTCCGTATGGTTGGGCCGGATTGTTTGTGCGTGCGGGCATATGTGTCATATTACCAAATGTTTTATTATTTTTAGTTTTCTTTAAGAGTAATGAATTCCGTCAAAGTATGAAAATCGTTAAAGACAGGTTTAAAGGCAAAATAGGGAGAAAAGCGTAATATGAAAAATATTAACTGCATAAAAGAAGCGAATCTTTGCATTTCATGCGGTGTTTGTGCTGCAAATTGCCCGAAAAATTGTATTTCATACAAATTAAATAACGGTATGTATTTGCCCGAAATTAGTAATGAATGCATAATGTGCGGCAAATGTGCTAAGGTATGCCCGTCAATTAACATGGAGTACGAGGCTGATAATAATGAAATTGAAAATTATGTATTAGGCGATTATAAAAGCATTATTTGCGCGAAAAGCCGTGATTTAGATTTACGCAAAAATTCAACAAGCGGTGGTGTAGTAACGCAAATTGTAACTGAGCTTCTTAAATCGGGAATGTATGAAAGCGCTTTTTTAGTTGACGGATATGATTATCACAAACAGGTTTTTACTAAACGATTCACACACGGTGAAGATTTAACACAAAGTGCAGGTAGCCGTTATCTTACCGTATCTCATACCGAGGTTGTAAGATATATGCTTGAACATCCCGATGAAAAGGTGATTATCGTTGCAACCGGCTGTGCCGTCGATGCAATTTTGAAAACCGTTAATGTAAATAAACTTAATAGAGATAATTATCTTATTATTGGTCTCTTTTGCGATAAAACTATGCATTACGGTGTAATTGAATATTTTGATAAACATAAAGACAATAATGGGAAAACAGTAAATAACCTCTATTTCAGAACTAAAAAGGACGGCAAATGGCCGGGTAATGTCCGTATTACCTATACTGACGGAAGTGAAACGGCTTTGCCAAGCTCTGCACGAAAGAATTTAAAGGAATATTTTGTACCCGAAAGATGTCTTTATTGCTTGGACAAATTAAACAATATGGCTGATATATCAGTGGGCGATAATTATATCAAGAAAAATGCTGATGAATTCGGCGTAAGTAGTGTTATAATCAGGACAAACATAGGCGAGACGGCTTGGAATTTGTGTGCTGATAAATTTGATTATCATGATGATAATTTAGATGAATTTCTCAAGTCGCAACTTGTTACTGCCAGGTCAATGAATATTGATTTTGGTAAACTTAAAGGTATATATCAAGTTCACGAGCCTGCATCAAAACAAAATGTTAAAGCTTTTAATGAAATAAAGAGAAAAATGAAGATTGGCACTTTGTCAAATAATTTATATGTTGCCGTCACAAAAGATATAAACAGAATTAATAAAATTAATAAAGCTAAAAGATTGTTTTCAAAGATTTTTAAGTAAATATTAGACTCATTAAGGAACTTTGTATGAAGATTTTGATTATTCGCACGTATCCGAGCATTATGAATATTAAGAATTATAATTCTCAGGAAATCGGTCTGGCGCGAGCATATATTCGCGCCGGACATGATTGTGATATTGTCTATTATGCGGGTAACACAAAATCGTATGATGAAAAAATATCCGCTGATAACGGTAAAGAGATAACTGTTCATTGGTTGCGTTCATTTTCGGTATTTAATAACGGCTTTTTCTTCGGGCTTGGAAAATTAATTAAACAATATGATTTGCTGCAAGTATCCGAATATGACCAAATTACAAGTTGGTGGCTTTATACGTTTGGCAAAAAGCCGATTTATGTTTATCATGGCCCGTACGATTCTGACATCAGCAAAAAGCATGTTATCAAGTGTAAGATTATTGATGCGTTGTTATTACATAAGAAAAATACAGCAAAAACCACCGTGTTTACTAAAAGTGAGCTTGCAACAGCCAGCATCAAGAAGCGGAATTTCGGTAAAGTAATTACCGTTGGCGTCGGTCTTGACACGGAGCGGTTTAGCGAAATAAATGAATCCGCCTCTGATTTTTATAGTCAGCTTAAAAACTTAAAAGAAGACCAAAGCTTAAATTATTTATTATATATAGGCGTTCTTGAGGAAAGAAGAAATATTAAATTTCTTTTCGATACATTTGCCGAAGTTTGCGAAAAAAATTCCCAAACCCGATTGGTTATGATAGGTAAGGGAAGATCCGATTATGTTAAATCGTGCTTCGATTATGCCGATACTTTAAATATCACTGATAAAATTATTCACATTGATGCATTACCGCAAAACGAATTAAAGCGCATTTATGAAATTTGTGATGTGTTTGTATTTCCGACAAAGTTTGAAATTTTCGGTATGGTTTTGCTTGAAGCAATGGCTTTCGGTATGTCGGTAGTATCTTCGCATAACGGCGGTTCTTCAACATTGATTATTGACAATAAATATGGTACAATAGAAGGCGATTTTGATAAAACGAAATGGGCCAATGCGATTTGTACATATTTAGATAATCCTGATTTGCGCTCGGATGTTCGCAAGGAAGCGAGTGAGCGTATCTTAAACGAATTTACTTGGGATAAAATTGCCGAAAAAATATTGAATGAGTATCGGTTTTAATTGGAGTTGAAAATTATTCATGGGTAAAAAGGTGTCCTGTATTATACCTATGCTCGGTAGCGGCGGTGCCGAACGAGTTATGTCATATATTGCAAATTATCTTGACGAAAAGGGTCACGAGGTTATTATATATACTCTTTTAAATGATGAAGAGGCTTATTCAATAAACAGCACGGTTAAACACGTACATATAGATTCAACCCACAAAAACAAGGTTTTAAAGCAATTCAAAAGAATTTTTAATCTTCGAAAAAAGCTTAAAAATGACGGCTCCGAGGTTGTCATATCCTTTGACCGATTTATCGGAATACCCGCAGCACTTTTTTTAGGGAAAAAAGTTATTTCGTCGGAACGAAACGACCCTTACAGCAACATAAAGAAAGGCTCGTTTTGGGCACACCTTAGAAATTTTTTGTATGCTCACGTTAATACAATGGTATTTCAGACTGAGTATGCTATGGGTTACTTCCCGAAAAAAGTTCAGAAGCACGGAATTATTATTCCTAATCCGATACCGAACAATTTGCCTGACAGATATGAGGGTGAGCGAAAAAAGAAAATTGTTGCAGCGTGCCGATTACATTCACAAAAGAATTTGCCGATGATGTTTTCGTGTGTTACAAAAATTTTAAAGAAATATTCTGATTACGAGTTTTATCTTTACGGTGACGGACCTATGCGAGCAGAAGTTCTACTGCATTTGTCCAACTGCAAACAAGATATTCAGGAAAGATTTCATTTATGTGGCTTTGTCACCGATTTGCCTGAAAAAATCATTGACGCTTCTATGTATATTTCAACTTCGAATTTTGAAGGCATTTCAAATTCAATGCTGGAATCGCTTGCTTTAGGAATACCGACTGTATGTACCGATTGTCCCGCGGGTGGAGCTGCTATGGCTATACAATCGGGCGAAAACGGCATTTTAGTGCCGGTTGGAGATAGGGTTAAAATGTATGAAGCAATGGAATATATAATCAATAATCCCGATAAAGCCGAAGAAATGTCAATTAAGGCGGTTGAAATTCGCGAAAAATGGAGTACAGAAAAAATTTGCTCCCAATGGCTAAATATCGTTGAAAATTAAACACAAATCTTGAACTAATTATCCGAGGTGCTTTTTATGGAAAA
>JBGVDX010000214.1:0-7503 GCA_045119575.1 Acutalibacteraceae bacterium | reverse complement strand
CCGTATTCAAATCCGCTTTGCCTTATTTCAAGCCACATGGATGCAGTCGGAAGATGATTTTTTGCGTGGCGGAACATTACCCAAAGGTTTTCACGATAAAGCGACTTGTCGTGTGTATAACGCGTGTCGCGTCTTACACGTGAAACACATCTTACCGGGTCGAGTATCATATCCGGATTGATTTTAAGCATAGTCGGAGTAAGGTCGGCTACCAACTTACGCAAAGGAACAACGACCCCCTCTTTTATAGCCTCTTTGTTTTCTTCGTAAAACGCCTTATCGTCATTAAAACGGTTTATTGCCAATAAAAACATGGCGTCGCTTGTAATTCCGTTAAAATTCATTTTTTATTCGTTCTCCTTACAAACTTTGAAACATAACTCGTACAGTTGCTCTAAGCTTGACAACTGACCGCATTCTCTGCGATATGCGGCGGCACCCTTAATGCCTTTCATGTACCATGCGGCGTGTTTACGCATTTCGCGCATTGCGTTATGCTCGCCTTTATCTTCTACGGTCATTTGTGCCTGGCGTATAAGCACTCTCATTCGCTCGCTTAGCGGCGGTTCGGGTACGGTAATTCCCTCGTACATCCAAGCGTTGATTTGCCTGAATATCCATGGTGCGCCCATAGCGCCTCTGCCAACCATGACGAAATCGCAACCGGTGTATTCGTACATATTTGCGGCGTCTTTTGCTGTTTCAATGTCTCCGTTGCCTACTACGGGTATGCTTACCGAGTTCTTAACTTCTTTTATTATATCCAAATTAACCGACGGCGCATACATTTGCTGTCTTGTTCTGCCGTGAACGGTTATGATTTCGGCGCCTGCGTTCTCGCTTCGCTTTGCTATTTCTACCGCATTAATGCTGTTTTCGTCCCAACCCGAGCGAATTTTAACCGTAACGGGAATTTTCACTGCGTCAACAACCGATTTTACAATACTTTCGGCTAACTTCGGGTCTTTCATAAGAGCGGCGCCGCCGCCGTTTCCCGCAACCTTAGGGGCAGGACAGCCCATATTTATATCAATAAAATCGGGACAAAACTGCATACCTTTAACAGCCGCCTCCGCCATGGTTTGCGGGTCGCTTCCGAAAAGCTGCAATCCTACGGGGCGTTCGTTTTCGGTCATGTTCATCATGCCGAGCGATTTTTTATCGTTAAGACTGACCGCCTTTGAGCTGATAAGCTCGCTGACGGTATATGCGGCGCCGAATTCACGGCAAAGCCGTCTGAAACTGCGGTCGGCAACCCCGGCCATGGGCGCAAGAGCAGCATAACCGTCGGTTTCAAAGCTTCCGATTTTCATGATAAATCCCTCATTAAATTAAATTCAACCTATTTTATCATAAAATTAAGAAAATTTCAAAATGAATATGTAAGTTATTAAAATTTGTGTTATAATGAATTGAGTAGATGCTTAAGGAGGCAAAAATATGGAACAGGAACAGAAAAAAAGTATAAGCTTTAAAAAATATCTTTATGCCTTTTTAGTTATAGCGGCGTCAATTGTACTCTTTTTTATATTAATGTACATGGGACAGATAATAAAAACGTTCCATTCGGTCGTTTCTGTTTTGTCGCCGATAGTATGGGGCCTTGTTATGGCTTATGTGCTTAATCCGGTGATGAAATTATTTGAAAAAATTTTCATAAAACCGTTTACAAAAATAATAAAAAAAGAGAATGTTTGCTTTAAGGTTAACCGAGCTGTAAGCTTGTTTTTAACCATGTCGCTTTTCCTTGCGCTTATTGTTTTTCTCGGCTACATGGTTATACCGGAGCTTTACAAAAGCGTTTCTAACCTTGTTGTAACCCTCCCCGGAGAGATTAGTTCTCTTTCCGAAAAAATTATTGCTTTAGCAAAAGATTATATGGGCATTGATAATTTAGTAAAAACGGCAACCGACTTTTTAAGTAATTGGATTAATACCGATTTATCCGCAACGGTTAACCGCTGGGCGCCTATGGTAGCTTCGGGCGTTATGAATGCCTTTGGATTTATTGCCGATTTCTTTATCGGGTTTGTGGTTTGCATTTATTTTCTTTATCGTAAGGAGCATTTTATCGGGGCGGCTAAAAAAGTCGTCTGTGCGGTATTCAAAAAGGATACTACCGTAAACACAATTTTCGAAAAAGCCCGTCATTCTCACGAGGCTTTCGGCGGATTCTTTTCGGGAAAATTGCTCGATTCGTTTATTGTCGGAGTGCTTACCTTTATCGTGATGTTAATATTGGATATTCCGTATCCGCTTCTTATAGGCGTTGTTATCGCAATAACCGATATTATTCCTGTTTTCGGCCCGTTTATCGGCGCAATTCCGAGCGCATTGCTTATTTTACTTGTTGACCCGATAAAGGCTATTATCTTTGTTGTAGTTATTATCGTTATCCAGCAAATTGACGGTAATATTCTTGCTCCGAAAATTATCGGCGAAACTACCGGGCTTTCAAGCTTTTGGACAATTTTTGCAATTACGGTCGGCGGCGGATTTTTCGGCATAGTCGGTATGATTGTCGGCGTACCTGCTTTTGTTGTAATTTACGATATTGCGTCCGAGTTGGTTAATTCGGCGCTCAAAAAGAAAAATTTGCCTACCGAAACCGATTTTTACGAAGATGTAAACTATATTAAAGACGGGGTACCCGTTGAAAAAATAGATTAACCTATGTGCGTGGCCAATTTGGTCACGCACAGCTTTATTTTACATATTATGTATTGATGTCCGGACATCAAATTTTTGAAAAAGGAGTCAATATTATGTGTTGTAATTCAAGGGTGCCTCATTGGTCTACTATTGTTGTTGCGCTTGTAGCGGCGGCTGTACCGACCCTGCTTTACGCCTTCGGTATTATCGCCAACGTTTTCCCGCTTACCCTTGTAGCTATTGCTTTTGCAACGGTTGCAATTTTTACTCTCGCTTATTTCGCCTATTTCGGCAGAGAACATCGCTCTCGCAAAAATTCTGTAATCGGAAACGAAAACTCTTGTTGCTGTGGTATCGAATGCGTTTGCCAATATTCTCTTGAAATTCTCGTTTATGCGGGACTTTTGTTTTTTGCCGCATTTATTGCCGTTGCCGCGGTAAATAATGCGATTTTTGGCTTGGTTGTGGCGCTTGTTGCTATTGTATCATTCCTGCTTTTTGCAACCTTGCTGACCGTAATCCGACTTGTTAATTGCTACGTTAACGAAAGATGTGAATAAATAAAGGGGAGGTATTCAAATATCTCCCTACATAAATGACGCTTTCTATTGACAAAAGGTAGTAAAATTTGATAAAATCAAAAGATAATCATTAAGTGAAAGTGAATGATGTTTAAATGGTTAGCAGTATGACCGGCTACGGCAGGGGAGAGACTGTAAAAGAGAATATCTCCGTTGTTGTTGAGCTTCGCTCGGTGAATCATAGATATTTTGAGTTTTCCTGCCGCGTTCCCCGCGGATATGTCTTTTTAGAGGACAAGCTTAAAACCTTTTGTCAGCAACGAATTACCCGCGGAAAGGTTGATTTATTCTTAACTCTTGACGTTACGGCGTCCGATAACGTAGTGGTTGAGATTAATCATTCGCTTGCGTCAGGATACGTTAATGCTATAAAAGAACTTTCCGAAACCTATGAAATAAACGACGGCTTTTCGGCCGTAACCCTCGCCCGTTTCCCCGACATATTTACGGTTAAAAGCCAAGCTCTTGACGAGGATACCGTTTGGTCGGTTGTTGAGGAGGCTACGTCGGTTGCGCTTGACGGCTTTGCCGCTATGAGAGAAAAAGAGGGCAAAAAACTTTACGACGACGTTAAGAGCCGAGTTGAAACAATACTTGAAAAGGTCGCTTTTATAGAGGAACGTTCTCCCGAAACGGTAAAGGCTTACCGCGAAAAGCTTGAAACCCGTATAAGAGAAATGCTTGCCGACGCTACGGTTGACGAAGGCAGACTTTTAACCGAAACGGCTATTTTCGCCGACAAGGTTGCCGTCGCCGAGGAAACCGTAAGACTTAGAAGCCATATTAAACAGCTTATGGAACTGCTCGAAAGCGATATTGCCGTAGGCAGAAAGCTTGATTTTATTGTTCAGGAAATGAACCGAGAGGCAAACACAATCGGCTCCAAGGCTCAGGATATCGAAATCGCACATACTGTCGTTGACATTAAAGCCGAAATCGAAAAAATCCGTGAACAGATTCAGAACATAGAATAAGGCGGTATTTTTAATGAAACTTGTTAATATAGGCTTTGGTAACATGGTTGCGGCGGGGCGTATGGTAGCCATTGTCTCTCCCGAATCGGCTCCTATTAAGCGAATTATTCAGGACGCAAAGGAAAGAGGCGTGCTTATCGACGCGACCCACGGACGACGTACCCGTGCCGTAATAATTACCGACAGCGACCATATAATTTTATCATATTTACAGTGCGAAACCGTTACCAACCGCATAAGCGAATATGACAACGAATACGATGACGAGGAGGATGGCGAAAATGGGTAACGGACTTGCCCTTATTGTTTCGGGACCGTCGGGCAGCGGCAAGGATACCATCCTGCGCAAGCTTTTCGAAAGCCACCCGGAAATTAAATTTTCTATTTCGGTCGTAACCCGTCCCAGACGCGGTGACCCCGATGAGGACTCAAAATATCGTTTTGTATCGGTCGATGAATTTGAAAAAATGATTGAGCATAACGAGTTTTTGGAGCATAATCTTTATGTCAGCAACTACTACGGAACGCCGAGAAAGCCGGTTGAGGACGCAGTAGCCAACGGCGACACGATTATACTTGAAATTGACGTTAACGGCGCGGCAAACGTTCGCAAGAATATGCCCGGAATAAAAAGCGTGTTTATCATGCCGCCGTCAATGGAGGAGCTTGAACGCCGCTTATCAAAGCGCGGCACCGAAAGCCCCGAAATAGTAGCCGAGCGTATTAATAAAGCGAAGAGCGAGATTGAACGTAAGGATGAATACGATTATATCGTCGTAAACGGAGTGCTTGAAACTGCCGTTGACGATTTATATAACATAATAAATAATATTAAAAACATATGAGGTGTATTTAAAATGTTAAACCCTGCAATCGGAAAACTTATTAACGATTACGAAAACCGTTACCAGCTTGTCCACGATGTAGCCGATAAGGCACGTGAAATTGCCGCTACTGCGGAAGAAAACCACGAAACTCTTATCGAAAAGCCTGTAAGCCTTGCAATCGACCAACTTGCCGAGGAAAAAGGCCTTTAATAACTATTATAACTAAACAAAAAACGGAGGTGGCTTGTCATGAGGAGTGCTTTGGTTGCGCATGTTGCGGTGGACCGTACAGCATATCATTTTGACAAGCCATACGACTATCTTGTACCCTTTGATATGGCTGAAAAAGCTAAAGCGGGTTGTCGAGTGCTTATACCTTTCGGTACCGGCAACCGCAAACGTCAGGGTGTGATTTTATCGGTCAGCAATACGTCCGATTTCGAAAAACTGAAACCTATTAATTCGGTTTTGGATAACGAACCTTTGCTGTCGGACGAAATGCTCAAGCTTGCCGCATGGTTAAAGGAGCGTACTTTTTGTACATATTTTGATGTTTTCCGCTTGATGATACCTGCGGGTATAAATATGCAAATTGTAAGCGCTTACCGTTTGTGTGAGGATATCGACTGCGACGAGGCGAGCTTGACCGACGACGAAAAAAGTGTTATCCGGTATTTGCGTCAATCGGGAGCACAGGTTGAAAAAGACCGCTTGCTTGAAATTATGGGCTTAAATTCTGATAGCGATTTGCTCGATAAGCTGGCGGCAAAAGGCCTTGTTACACGTTGCGAGGACGCTGTACGTCGAATGGGCGACGCTACGGTGAAAATGGCTCGTCTTGCGAAAGATTACGACGAAAGCGAAAAGCTTACAAAAAAGCAGGCGGGCGTTGTCGAAATTCTAAAAATGGCCGGTGCCGCGTCGGTTAAGGAAATATGCTATTTTACGGGAGTTACCTCTGCGGTTGTTACTAACCTTGAACGCAAAGGAATTGTTGAATTTTTCGACGAAGAGGTTTACCGAACTTTTCTTGACACTGACCAACCCGAGGATAAGCGCGAAATTTTACTTACCGACGAGCAACAGTCTGCGTATGACCGATTAATTAACATTTACAATTCGGGAAAAGGCGGCGCCGCTTTACTTTACGGCGTCACAGGCAGCGGAAAAACGCAGGTGTTCTTGCGTCTTGTTGACCAAGTAACTGCGTCGGGTAAACAGGCTATTGTCATGGTACCCGAAATTTCCCTTACACCGCAAACCTTATCCCTTTTCCACAACCGATACGGTGGAAAAATCGCCGTTTTCCATTCCGCTATGTCTATGGGACAGCGTATGGACGAATGGAAACGTGTAAAAAGGGGAGAGGTAATTGTCGCAATCGGTACCCGTTCTGCGATTTTCGCTCCGTTTGATAACTTAGGTCTTGTAATTATCGACGAGGAGCAAGAGCATACTTATAAATCTGAATCGTCGCCAAGATATCATGCCCGTGACGCCGCCCGCTTCCGTTGTGCCGAAAACAAGGCGTTGCTTTTGCTTGCGTCGGCAACCCCGTCGATTGAAACCTTTACGGCGGCGGTAAACGGACGTTACGAATTATGTAAACTTACAAAGCGTTACGGAAATGCAAAGCTGCCGTCGGTAGAAACGGTTGATATGAACGCCGAAATTCAATCGGGAAACAAGTCTATGCTTAGCCGTATGCTGGTTGAGCGATTAAAAGAGAACATAGAAAACGGAAAACAGTCGATAATACTGCTGAACAGACGGGGACATAATACCTTTGTCTCTTGCGGCGGGTGCGGAGAGGTCGCAAGCTGCCCGAATTGCAGTATTTCGCTTACATATCACTCGGCTAATAACCGTTTGATGTGCCATTACTGCGGCTATTCTCAACCTTTTACCGAAAAATGTGCTAATTGCGGAAACGAACATATCCGTTACTCAGGCGCAGGAACTCAACGCGTTGAACAGGAGTTACAGCTTTATTTACCCGAAGCGAGAATTTTGCGTGTTGACGCCGACAGTACAATGGCGCGTTCTTCGTTTGAAAAAATGCTTGGAGATTTCGGCGAAAAGAAATACGATATCATGCTCGGAACCCAAATGGTCGCAAAAGGCCTTGATTTCAGTAACGTTACGCTTGTCGGCGTACTTGGAGCCGACGGCTTGCTTTACTCCGATGATTACCGTTGCTTTGAACGCGCGTTTTCCTTGCTAACGCAGGTTGTTGGGCGTTCGGGCAGAGGCGAAAACAATGGAACGGCGCTTATCCAAACGGTAACCCCCGATAATACGGTTATCGGCTTTGCCGCCGAGCAGGATTACGATAAATTTTACGAACAAGAAATTCTAACTCGTAAAATAATGATATATCCGCCTTATTGTGAGCTGTGTCTTGTCGGCTTTGTCGGCGAAAACAAAGAAGAGGTGAGAGCCTCTGCAACGGCGTTTTTTGACCGTATC
>JBGVDX010000213.1:0-4265 GCA_045119575.1 Acutalibacteraceae bacterium | reverse complement strand
CCGCTGACCGATTTAATTCCTTTTGCGGTAGACAAGGTATCGAAAATCAGTTTTGATTTGGCATTAACTCCGTCAAGCAGGTTATCATCAATTCGGCTAAGAACATTAAGCGCCGCCGCACAGCAAACGGGGTTGCCGCCGAAAGTTGAGCCGTGAGTACCTGCGGTTAAAACATTCTCTACCTTTTCACTAAGCAAGGTTGCGCCGAGAGGTAAGCCTCCCGCAAGCCCCTTTGCGGTAGAAACAATATCAGGTGTGATTCCGTAGTTCATGTAACCGTAAAGCTTGCCGCTTCTGCCGTTGCCGATTTGAACCTCGTCGGCGATAAGCAGAATATCCTCTTTTTCGGCAAGCTCTTTCAAAGCCGAAACAAAATCTTTTTGAAGAGGATTTACTCCTCCCTCGCCTTGAACAACCTCGAACATAATTGCAGCGCATTTATTTGCTTTAACAAGCTTTTCAACCGAGGCGATATCGTTAGCTTCGGCGTACAAAAAGCCTTCGGTAAGAGGAGTAAACATTTTATGGAATACGTCCTGTCCCGTTGCAGCAAGGGTTGTTATTGTTCTGCCGTGAAAACTGTTTTTAAGGGTGATTATATTACAATAATCGGCGCCTTTTTTGTCGGCGGCATATTTACGGGCGACCTTAATCGCACATTCGTTTGCCTCGGCTCCCGAATTTGAGAAAAATACCTTTTTCATGCCCGTTCTTAAACAAAGCTGTTCGGCAAGTTTAGCGCACGGCTCACTGTAATATAAGTTAGATGTATGGGAGATTTTTTTCATTTGGTCGGTTACCGATTGGGTTATTTCGTCGTCGGCAACGCCGAATGTATTTACGGCAATCCCCGTACCGAGGTCAATATATTCCTTGCCGTTTTCGTCATATACAAACGAGCCTTTTCCCCTAACAATTTCAAGAGGAAAGCGGGCATATGTACCGACAATATACTCTTTATCTATTTTTTTAGTATCTGACATCAGTTAAACATCCCTTTTGAACATAGTACCGATACCTTCATCGGTAAGGGTTTCGATAAGTATTGAATGATGTACGCGTCCGTCGATAATAAAGACCTTTGTTACGCCCCATTTAATGGCGTTAGTGCAACATTCAACCTTCGGTATCATACCGCCGTTAATTACGCCCTCCTCGACCAATTTTTCAGCGTCGGAAAGGGTTATAACGGGTATAAGGGTTGTCGGGTCGTCCTTATCATATAAAATTCCGCTTATGTCGGTAAGGGAAATAAGACTTTCCGCCTTTAATTCGCCCGCAATTTTTGCGGCGGCGGTATCGGCGTTGATGTTATAAACATTGCCCTCGCTGTCGCAGCCGACGGTTGATACAACGGGGATATAGCCTTTTTCAAGTACGTCTAAAATCGGCTCTACGTTAATGTTTGTAATATCGCCGACAAAGCCTAAACGCTCGTCTTTTTGAGCGGCTTCAATCATATGGCCGTCAAGTCCCGAAAGACCGATTGACTTGCCGCCTTTAAGCTGGATAAGGTTAACAAGGCTTTTATTTATTTTACCGGCAAGCACCATTTGTACTACCTCGGCGGTTTCCTTGTCGGTTACACGAAGTCCGTCGACAAACCGGCTCTCCTTGCCAATTTTGCCGAGCATTTCGGTGATTTCGGGGCCGCCGCCATGCACCAAAACGACCTTTACGCCGATAAGAGACAGCAAAACGATATCTCGCATTACCGAATCCTTAAGCTTTTCGTTTATCATGGCATTACCGCCGTATTTAATTACCACGATTTTTCCGTTATACTCTTGAATATAAGGCAAAGCGTGGACAAGTATTCTTGCACGTTCGGAATTAGAAATATTCATTTTTCATCCCTCCAAAAATTAAGTACGGTAGTCGCCGTTAATCTTTACGTATTCGTAGGTTAAGTCACAACCCCATGCGGTAGACGAAAATTCGCCGTCGTTTAAGCTTACAAGAATATCAATTTCCTTTTCGAGTAAAATTTCTTTTGCGATTTCTTCAGAAAAATCAATTCCTGCGCCGTTTTTGCAAACGGGGATTTCGCCCTTGGCGGAAGCAAAGGAAACGTCAATTTTATTAACGTCAACGTCAGCGCCGCTGTATCCGATTGCGCAAAGCACTCTGCCCCAGTTGGCGTCGGCGCCGAACATTGCCGCCTTTGTAAGCGACGAACAGATAACACTTTTAGCAACCGTTTTTGCAATTTCCTTTGATTTAGCGCCGGTTACTTTACATTCAAGCAATTTCGTTGCACCTTCACCGTCGCCCGCAATACATCTGCAAAGATGTACGGTTACGGTGTTAAGGGCTTTCATAAAGGTATTATAATCGTCGTTTTCGGCGGTAATTTCGTTATTTCCCGCCATACCGTTCGCAAGAACACAAACCATATCGTTAGTAGAGGTATCTCCGTCTACGCTGACCATGTTAAAAGTGTCGGCGATATCGGTTGAAAGGGCCTTTTGGAGCAAATCGGAGCTTATCGCACAATCGGTTGTAATAAACACAAGCATGGTCGCCATGTTGGGGTGAATCATGCCCGAGCCTTTGGCAATTCCGCCGATTTTACATTCTACGCCGCCTATTTCAAAGCTTACGGCAATCTCCTTAACCTCGGTGTCGGTAGTCATAATACCCTCTGCGGCAAGCAGGCTGTTGTCGCCAAGACCGGCAACAAGGGACGGAATACCCGCTTTAATCGGTTCGATATCCAGCGGTTGGCCGATTACGCCCGTTGACGCAACAACAACGTCACCCGACGCAATATTCATTTCGGCGCCGAGCAAATCGCTCATTTGCTCAGCAATTTCGATACCGTTTGCGTTGCAGGTGTTGGCGTTTCCGCTGTTGCAAATTATTGCCTGCGCCTTTCCGTCAGAAATATGTGCCTTTGTAACGGTGAGAGGTGCGCCCTTTACAAGATTAGTTGTATAAACGGCGGCGGCGTTAGCCTTAACCTCACTGAAAATAAGGGCTAAATCACGCTTTGTTCTGTTTTTACGGATACCGCAATGTACTCCGTTTGCGGTAAAGCCTTTTGCGGCAGTTACGCCGCCCGAAATGGTTTTCATTTATATTTCCCCACTTTAAATAAGTTAAATTACAAGTCCGTCGGTTTCGTTCGCGCCTATAATTAAATTAAGACACTGTACGGCGGCACCGGAGGCACCCTTGCCTAAATTATCATACCGTGCGATAAGCAAAATACGGTCATCATTTCCCGCAACGGTAATTTGCATAGCGTCGCTAAGCGACATTCCGGCGGCCGAAATCAGTCCGTTTTCGTCAATAGACGGAGAATATTTTACTAACTCGCCTATATATTTAGCGGCATAAACATTTTTTATGTCTTCGGCGGTTTTGCCGTAATTAAGCTGGGATGCGAAAAGCGGAACGGTTACAACCATACCCGAATAAAAATCAGATACAATCGGGCAAAAAATCGGTTCGTTTTCAAGCCCCGTAACGGCCTTCATTTCCTTTAAATGCTTATGAGTTTGGCCAAGAGCATATTGGCGGGGGGCGCAGTAAAGAGCGTCGACGTCGTAATCCTCATATTCGGCTATCATTTGTTTTCCGCCGCCGCTGTATCCCGTAATAGAGTGACAGGTAAGCAAGGTTTCCTTGCCAATTATTCCGGCGTCGATAAGCGGCTTTACAAGGGCGATAAATCCGCTTGCGTGGCAACCGGGAACGGCTACCCTCTTTGCGTTAGGAATCGCATTAGCAAGATTTTCGTGAATTTCCGGAAAGCCGTAGGTCCAGTCAGCGTTTGTGCGGTGGGCGGTTGATGTATCAATTATTACAGTATTATCGTTTTCAACCAAACCGACCGCCTCGATAGCCGCCGCGTCAGGCAGACACAAAAAAGCGACATCGGCGCTGTTTATAGCCGCTTTACGGCAATCTGTATTTTTTCTATCCTCTTCTTTAAGGGTTATAAGCTCAATATCATCTCGCTCGGAAAGGCGCTCATAAATTCTAAGTCCCGTTGTTCCGGCTTTTCCGTCGATAAAAATTTTCTTTTTCATGTTTTAACTCCAATTATACAAGTTTATACATCATATATACATTAATATTACAACTTTATGCATAAAAAGTCAACAATCATTTATAATTATGCATTAAATTGGACATTGTGTATAAATAATAACACCACTATCGTTTTGGTTTGTGCATTTAACATTAAAAATAACGGATATGCAGGAATTTCTGTATATCCGTTATACATTTATTTTACATATTTATACGCTTCAAGG
>JBGVDX010000212.1:0-11088 GCA_045119575.1 Acutalibacteraceae bacterium | reverse complement strand
AGTAAACGGTATCGGTTACCGTGCCGCAAAGCAGGGCAAAGACCTCGTAATGAACCTCGGTTTCTCACATCAGGTAATCATGCCTGAAATCGAAGGTATCACAATCGACGTTCCGAATCCGAACCTCGTCGTAATTTCCGGTCCCGACAAGCAGGTTGTAGGCCAGTTTGCCGCAGAAGTCCGTGAAAAACGTCCGCCTGAACCCTACAAGGGCAAGGGTATTCGCTACCAGGGCGAATACGTCAGACGTAAAGAGGGCAAGGCCGGTAAGGGCGGAAAGAAATAAAAGGAGTGAATTGAAATGGTTAATAAGCCAAGTCGCAATAAGGCAAGACTTCACCGCCACGTACGTGTTCGCGGTAAGATTAACGGCACAGCAGAGTGTCCTCGCCTTGATGTTTTCCGCTCCAACGCAAATATTTACGCCCAAATCATCGATGATGTAAACGGTGTTACATTGGTTGCCGCTTCCTCGAACGAAAAGGATTTCGGATACGGTGGAAACAAAGAGGCAGCCTTCAAGGTTGGAGAATTGTTGGCAGAACGTGCCGCAGCAAAAGGTATAAAAGACGTAGTCTTTGACCGTGGCGGCTATATCTATCACGGCCGCGTCAAAGAGCTGGCCGAAGGTGCCCGCAAGGGCGGCCTCAATTTTTAAGAGGGAGGAATAACTTTGGCTACAAATTTTGACGCTTCAACAATGGAGCTTCAGGAGCGCATGGTCGCTCTTAACCGAGTATCCAAAACCGTAAAGGGCGGTCGTATTATGAAATTCACCGCACTCATGGTTGTCGGTGACGGCAACGGACATGTAGGCTTCGGTCTCGGTAAAGCCCGCGAAGTTCCCGATGCAATCCGCAAGGGAATCGAGGACGCAAAGAAGAACATGATTGAGGTTTCCCTTAAGGGAACAACTATTCCTCATGAAATTATGGGTGAGTTCGACGCAGGTCGCGTTCTCCTTAAACCGGCTGCACCCGGTACCGGCGTTATCGCCGGCGGCGCTGTACGTGCCGTAATCGAGAGCGTAGGTATCAAGGATATCAGAACAAAGGCTCTTCGTTCCAACAACCCTTGCAACGTAGTTCGCGCTACAATTGACGGTCTTTCCAAGCTTCGCAACGTCGAAGAGGTTGCTGCTATCCGCGGCAAGTCCGTTAAGGAAATCTTAGGTTAAGGGGGATTGCAAAATGTCACCTAAAGCTAAGAAGGCCGCAGGCCTTAAAGTAAAACTTGTAAAGAGCCTTATCGGTTCAAAGAAGGATCAGATTGCTACTGCTGAAGCACTCGGTCTGCACAAAATCGGCGACGAGAATGTTCAGCCTGACAACGCTCAGACACAGGGCAAAATCCGCAAAATCAGCCACCTCGTCGAGGTTACCGAAGCATAAATTAGGGAGGTGTCACACAAATGAAACTGCATGAACTTACAGCAGTTCCGGGCTCGACCTTTGAGCGCAAGCGTATTGGTCGCGGTCACGGTTCAGGACAGGGCAAAACAGCCGGTAAGGGACACAAGGGCCAGAAGGCTCGTTCCGGCGGCGGCGTTCGTCCCGGTTTCGAAGGCGGTCAGATGCCGCTCCAGAGACGTGTTCCTAAAAGAGGATTCACTAACATCTTTGCTAAGAAGATCGTTGCAATCAACGTATCTGATTTAGCAAGATTTGAAAACGGTGCCACAGTTGATACCGAGGCTTTAATCGCCAGCGGACTTATCAAGAAAGCATATGACGGCGTAAAGATTCTCGGCAACGGCGAATTAAGTGTTAAGCTCACCGTCAAAGCCGCAGCTTTTTCGGAGACTGCTAAGAACAAAATCGAAGCAGCAGGCGGAAAGGCTGAGGTGGTATAAATGTTCCAGATTCTCAGAAACTCGTGGAGAGTTCCCGAAATCCGTAAAAAGATACTTTATACCCTGCTTATCATTGTAATTTTCCGTGTTGGTTCCATCATTCCCGTTCCGTTCATCAACGTTGAAACTCTCCGAGCTTCAATGCAGAACCTTACAGGTCAGTCCGGATTCGGCGAATTCATGAACTACATGAACATTTTAACCGGTGGCGGACTTGAATACGGCGCAATCTTCGCAATGTCGGTTACCCCGTACATCAACTCTTCCATCATTATGCAGCTTCTCTGCGTAGCTATTCCGTACCTCGAAAGAATTTCTAAAGAGGGTGAGGAAGGCCGCAAGAAGATTGCAAAAATCACAAGATTTGTTACTGTTGCACTTGGACTTGTTCAGGGTACAGCATTCTATATCTACCTTAACAAGAGCAATTTCCTTAACTTGGGTTCAAACCCGAATCTTGCAACAACAATCTTCTCCGCAGTAGTAATCGTACTCTGCTTCACCGCCGGCTCAGCCATCATGATGTGGCTCGGCGAGCGTATTGACGAGAATGGTATCGGCAACGGTATCTCCGTTCTCCTCTTTGCCGGTATTATCTCCCGCGCAAAGTCAGCGGTTCAAGTTCTTATGAACTTCATCACAACTGGCGAATTCTTTACATTCGCTGCAACCATTATCATCTTCTGTGTAATGATTGTATTCATAATCTTTATGACCGGCGCTGAACGTAGAATCCCCGTTCAATACGCAAAACGTGTAGTAGGACGCAAGATGTACGGCGGCCAGAGCTCACATATTCCGATTAAGGTTAATATGTCCGGCGTTATGCCCATCATCTTCGCAAGCTCCTTCTTGTCTATCCCGACAATGATTCTGTCCTTCATGGGAACAAGCCAAAAGACCGTTGAGTCCTTCAGATATCAGTTCTTAAGATTGTTCAGCTATCAGGGAGTATTCTACGCACTTCTTTATCTTGCAATGATTATCGGATTTGCTTACTTCTATGTACAGATTCAGTATAATCCTGTTGAGATTACCAACAACCTTAAGAAAAACGGCGGTTCCGTTCCCGGTATTCGTTCCGGCAAGCCGACCATTGAATTTCTTAAGAAAATTTTATCAAGAGTAACCTTGATTGGCGCATTGTTCCTTGGTGTTGTTGCTGTATTACCTATCGTAATCGGCTTGTTCAACCCCAGCATGTCGTCCATCTCTCTCGGCGGTACATCAATCCTGATTGTCGTCGGTGTTGCCCTTGATACAGTACAATCGCTTGAATCGCAGGTAATGATGCGTCATTACAAGGGCCTTTTTGACTAATAATCGGAGGAAACTTATGAATTTAATTCTTTTAGGCGCCCCCGGAGCAGGAAAAGGCACTCAAGCGGAAGTAATTTGCGAAAAGCTTTCAATTCCCGCAATCTCCACCGGAAACATTATCCGTGAAGCCCTCAAAAACGGCACAGAGATGGGACTTAAAGCAAAATCGTACATGGACGAAGGCAAACTCGTCCCCGATGATGTCGTAATCGGCATTATCAAAGAACGTTTAAGTCAAGATGATTGCCAAAACGGCTTTATACTTGACGGTTTTCCCCGCACAATTCCTCAGGCAGAGGCTCTTGACCAAATGGGTATCGTAATTGACCGTGTAATTTCAATCGAAGTGCCGGACGATAAGATTGCAACCCGTATGGCAGGACGCCGCGTATGCCCGAAGTGCGGAGCGTCTTACCACACTGAATATAAAAAGCCGGCCAAGGAAGGCGTTTGTAACGCTTGCGGCGCCGAGCTTGTTCAGCGTAAAGACGACGCACCCGAAACGGTTCTCGAAAGACTTCGTGTATATCATGAACAGACCGAGCCGCTTAAGGGTTACTATGAAAATGCCGGAAAGCTTCGCCTTGTAGAGGGTCAGGAAGAGGTTAAGGACACAACAGCCCTTACCTTTAAGGCTCTTGAGGACTGATAAGCTAACGGCAAGAAACGGTGGTTAAGCATGATAGTGCTCAAAACAGCTCGTGAACTTAATATCATGAGAGAAGCCGGCCGTATATCGGCGGGAGCACTCCGAGTTGCAGGAATGGCAGTAGAGCCCGGTGTAACAACCGGCGAAATTGACAAGCTTGCCTATGACTATATAATCAGTCAGGGCGCCAAGCCGAACTTTCTACACTACAACGGCTATCCTGCAACCGCATGCATTTCCATAAATGACGAGGTAATTCACGGCATACCGTCAAAGAACCGCATTATAAGGGAAGGCGACATAGTCAGCATAGACCTTGGTGCGTGCTTTGAGGGATATAACGGCGACAATGCTGCCACATTTGCTTGCGGAGACATATCCGACGAAGCACAGCGGCTGATGGACGCAACACGGGAAAGTCTTTACGAAGGCATACGTATGGCGGTCCACGGCAACAGAATCGGCGATATATCAAACGCTATTCAGCAGTATGTCGAGACTCGTGGTTACTCGGTGGTCCGAGATTTCGTCGGCCATGGAGTAGGTGCGAGCCTGCATGAAGCGCCCGAAGTACCGAATTTCGGAAAACCCGGTCGAGGCACCCGTCTCGTAGCGGGCATGACCCTTGCTATTGAACCGATGATAAATGTAGGCACGCCTAATGTTAAACAGCTATCCGACGGTTGGACGATAAAAACCGCCGACGGCAAGCTTTCCGCTCATTTTGAGCATAGCATAGCTATTACGCCGGAGGGGCCGGTCATATTGACGTTACCCGATTAATTCGGAGGAGAAATATGGATATAAAAAGGGGACAAATCGTATTTGTCACCGCAGGGAAAGAGAAAGGACGCTATATGGTAGTCCTTGAAAGCGACCAAACATCGGTAATGTTAACCGACGGAAGGAAACGCCCCTGCGACCGTCCGAAACGTAAAAACATTAAGCATGTTACGGCTACGAATAAAGTAGCATCTGAGGAAGAAATAGCGGCAAACAGCAGAGTAAAGTCTTTACTACGCAACTTTACTGCTTGAATTTTAGGGAGGTATCCTATAGTGTCCAAACAGGATATGATAGAGATTGAAGGTACAGTGGTTGAAGCTCTTCCGAACGCAACGTTCAAGGTTGAGCTGCCTAACGGACATCAGATTTTGACCCATATATCGGGAAAAATGCGAATCAACTTTATCCGCATTCTGCCCGGCGACAAGGTCACGGTTGAGATGTCACCCTACGACTTGACAAAGGGACGTATAACCTACCGTTCCAAGTCATAATAGGGAAGCAAAGACAATATTTAGCCGTAAAACAGTACGGCACATAATTTAGGAGGTAATTAGAATGAAAGTCAGACCTTCTGTCAAAAAGATTTGCGAAAAGTGCAAGATAATTAGGCGCAAGGGACGAGTCATGGTCATCTGTGAAAATCCCAAGCACAAACAGCGTCAGGGTTAACCTGCGCTAGCCAAATTACGGAGGTGCATTAAACACATGGCACGAATTGCTGGTGTTGACCTGCCTAGAGAAAAGCGGGTCGAAATTGGATTAACCTATATTTACGGCATTGGCCGTAAAACTGCAAACGATATCCTTGACGCAACCGGAGTAAACCCGGACACACGTGTTAAGGATCTTACCGAAGATGATGTAGCGAAGCTTCGTGATTACATCGAGAAGAATATAGAGGTAGAGGGTGACCTCCGCCGAGCAATCGCTTTTGATATTAAGCGTCTCGTTGAAATCGGCTGCTACCGCGGTATACGTCATCGCAAGGGCTTACCCGTACGTGGTCAAAGATCTAAGACCAACGCCCGTACAAGAAAAGGCCCGAAGAAGACCATCGCTAACAAGAAGAAGTAATATAGGAGGAAGATAGTTATGGCACAAGCTAAGAAAGCTACTACTACTCGCAGACGCCGCGAGAAGAAGAACATTGAAAAAGGCGCAGTCCATATTCAGTCGACCTTCAATAATACCATTGTTACGATTACCGACGTTCAGGGCAATACCATTTCATGGGCATCGTCCGGCGAACTCGGCTTCCGTGGTTCAAGAAAGTCAACCCCGTTTGCTGCCCAGTCAGTAGCGGAGACCGCTGCAAAAGCTGCGATGGACCATGGTCTTAAGAGCGTAGAAGTATTCGTAAAGGGACCCGGCGCAGGTCGTGAAGCCGCTATCCGCGCACTCCAGACCGTAGGCCTCGAAGTAACTCTTATCAAAGACGTTACTCCTATCCCGCACAATGGTTGTCGTCCTCCTAAGAGAAGACGCGTATAATTTTTGGAGGTGTAACTAAATGGCCAGATATACCGGATCAGTATGCAAACTTTGTCGTCGTGAGGGAGAGAAGCTCTTCCTTAAGGGCGAAAGATGCTACTCTGATAAATGCTCTGTCAGCCGCAGAAACTATGTTCCCGGTCAGCATGGCAAGGGCAGAAAGAAGACCTCGGAATACGGTCTTCAGCTTCGCATGAAGCAGAAAGCAAGACGCTACTACGGCATCCTTGAAGGACAGTTCCGTCATTATTTTGAAATGGCAGAGCGCAAGCAGGGTGTAACAGGTGAAAACCTTCTCCGTATTCTTGAAAGCCGTCTTGATAACGTTGTTTACAGACTTGGTTGGGCATGCTCCAGAGCAGAAGCCAGACAGCTTGTTGTACACGGTCACTTCACCGTAAACGGCAAGAAGGTAGACATTCCGTCCTATCTTTTAAAGGCGGGCGAGACTGTTGCTATCTCTGCAAAGAGCAAGGACAGCGTAAAGATTCAGTCTGTTCTCGAATCTAATTCCGGCCGTCCTGTTCCGGCTTGGCTTGACCTCAATCGCGAAGCCCTGGAAGCAAAGGTTGTCAACCTTCCCGCAAGAGAAGAAATCGACACCCCGGTTGAAGAGCAGCTTATCGTAGAATTCTACTCTAAGTAATCTGTTTCTTTTTAACGTAAGATGTTTTCAAACAATTATTAATTAGGAGGGTTTTGAATGATTGAGATTGAGAAGCCCAATATAACAGTAGAATGCCCCGAGGATTCCTCATATGGCAAATTTGTCGTAGAGCCGCTTGAAAGAGGCTATGGCCGTACACTCGGCAACAGCCTTCGCAGAGTTCTTCTTTCCTCGCTTCCGGGCGTAGCTGTTACATCCGTCAAAATCGATGGTGTGGTTCATGAATTTTCTACCGTTCCCGGCGTAAAAGAGGACGTAACTGAAATCGTACTCAACATCAAGGGAATTAACGCAAAGCTTCACTGCGACGGCGTAAAGACAGTTTACATTGACGCAGAAGGACCTTGCGAGGTAACTGCCGGCTCTATCGCAGCCGACGCAGACGTAGAAATTCTCAACCCCGATTTGCACATCGCAACTGTTGGTGCAGGCGGAAAGCTTAACATGGAACTCACAATGGATAAGGGTCGTGGCTACATTCCTGCTGAGCAGAATAAGCAAAGCCAGACCGTAATCGGTGTAATTCCCGTTGACTCTATTTATACCCCTGTTTTAAAGGTGAACTATACGGTTGAAAATACCCGAGTAGGTCAGTTTACCGATTTCGATAAACTTATATTCGAGGTATATACTGACGGAACGCTTACCGCAAAGGAAGCTGTTTCCCTCGGAGCCAAGGTGCTCACTGAACATCTCAACCTCTTTGTTGACCTTTCGGGTGACGCTTATGAAGGCGACATCATGGTAGAAAAGGACGACAAGGAAGGCTCCAAGATTCTTGAGATGACCATTGAGGAACTTGACCTTTCCGTACGTAGCTTCAACTGTTTGAAGCGCGCAGGTATAAATACTGTAAAGGATCTTACCGAAAAGACCGAAGACGAAATGATGAAGGTACGCAACCTCGGACGCAAATCGCTTGAAGAGGTAATCAACAAACTCGAATCACTTGGTTACGGTCTCTGTGAAGAGGACGAATAATCGTACCTCTAAACTTCGTTTGGCTTAAAAGGCCGACGATAATATGTTCAAGGAGTTGATTTTTGATGCCAGGTACAAGAAAACTCGGAAGAACGAGCGACCACAGAAAGGCTATGCTTCGCGGCATGGTAACCTACTTGCTCGAGAACGGTCGAATTGAAACAACCGTTACCCGCGCAAAGGAAGTCCGTTCAATGACTGAGAAATATATAACTTTGGCTAAAGATAACAGCCTTCACTCAAAGCGTCAGGCTATGGCGTTTATCACAAAGGAGTCTGTTGTCAAGAAGCTGTATGATGAGATTGCTCCCAACTATTCAGCTAAGAACGGCGGTTACACACGCATCATCAAAACCGGCCCTCGCCGTGGAGATGCTGCAGAAATGGCAATCATCGAATTAGTTTGATAATAGGCTGCGAAGTTTATCTTCGTCACCTAAAGGAACTCAACGTTTCAGAAGAAAAGCTATCCGATAAAAATCGGATAGCTTTTTTGCTGTTTTAGTAGCATATGTCTATCTATTTATTAATTTAAAATGATAATATCAATATTTTTAGGTGAGTTATAGCCAAAAATGGGCTTTTTTATTTGGATAAAACATTATAAAATCGAAAAAAAGATAGCGTAAACGCGCCTTTAAAGCGAAAAATCTCAAAAATTTGATACAAAAACCGTTGTTTTATACGAAATTTCTTCGTATTTTTGCTGTGCGGCAATTTCTTGACTTTTTTATGATTTTTTTTACTGAATGTAAAATATCCAATTTCAACGGTTACTTTGAAAGAAAATGAAAAAAGTTGTTTTGCTTACCATAACAACAATCCGTTTCATTACCTCATCGCGCAACGAGAATACCGACGCATATTCCGCTGTAAACGACCTTGCAAGCATACAAATGACTCGCTCAGATACGCTCGGTAATAATTGCATACAGACCACCCATAGTTGACAAATAAGGTCGATTATGGTATCATAACTGCGAGTTAACAGCAAAAGTTGTTGTAGAAAACAATGTGCTTTTTACTACTCGAGTGTTGGTATTGCATATCGGGCAAGCTTCACTACGAGGCTTTGCCCGATTTTTGTATATCTTAGGGGGAATATTATGGAATTTACGTTTCAGTCATTTATAAACGGCATGACATCTAATCCGATGTTTTTGATTACCGTTTTATTGACATTGGGGGTTATTTTCGTCAACGGTTGGACCGACGCACCTAACGCAATTGCAACCTGCGTAACAACCCGTTGCCTCAGCGTTCGTAAATCCATTTTAATGAGCGCCTTTTTCAACTTTTTAGGCGTTTTTATCATGACAATGATAAACTCATCGGTTGCTTCCACAATCAGCAACATGGTTGATTTCGGCGACAATGCACAAAACGCAACAATAGCCCTGTGCGCGGCGCTTTTTTCAATTGTTGTATATAGCGTCGGCGCCTCCTATTTCGGCATACCTACAAGCGAGAGCCATAGCCTTATCGCCGGCATAACCGGTTCGGCTATCGCGGTTCAAGGCTTTGAAGGAATTAATATGGGCGAATGGGCAAAGGTTCTTATCGGACTTGTATTGAGCCTTGCTCTCGGCTTTTTCTCCGGTTACCTTATTTGTAAACTTGTAACGATTGTTTTCGCCCGTGCCGACCGCCGCCGCACCAACGGATTTTTCCGCAAAGCGCAAATTTTCGGTGCTGCCGCCATGAGCTTCATGCACGGCGCACAGGACGGCCAAAAATTTATCGGCGTTCTTTTCCTCGGATTGACGCTTGTAAACGGCCAATCTGAAATGTTGAGCGAAATCCCCATTCCTATTTGGCTCATGGTACTTTGTAGTGTAATTATGGCCGTAGGAACCTCTGTCGGAGGGGAAAAGATTATCAAATCGGTCGGTATGGACATGGTAAAGCTCGAAAAGTATCAAGGCTTTGCCGCTGACCTCTCTGCGGCTTTCTGCCTTTTCCTTTCAAGCACGTTCGGTATACCCGTTTCCACTACGCATACTAAAACTACCGCTATCATGGGCGTCGGTGCCGTTCGCCGTTTCTCGGCTATCAATTTCGGCGTAGTCAAGGAAATGATATTAACTTGGATTTTCACGTTCCCCGGTTGCGGACTTATCAGCTTCTTAATGGCCAAGCTGTTTATGTTAATTTGGTAATAAAATGACATTAAATATAAAGTCAGGAGAGTAAAACAACATGGCAAAGAAAAATGACGCTTACTATTTCAATAATTTTACGGAGTGCGCTGAATATTCTGTAAACGCCTCCAAGCTTCTCGGCAAGATTATGGAAAATTACGACCAGTCGAAGCTTCAGGAATATAAGGACGAGATGCACAAAATCGAGCATTCCGCCGACATGAAAAAGCACGAACTTACCGAGGCTTTGGTAAAGGCATTTATAACTCCTATTGACCGCGAGGACATTGTTGAAGTAAGCCAAAATTTAGACGAGCTTACCGATAAAATAGAGGATGTATTGATCCGCATTTATTGCAACCGTGTATCCGAAATCCGCGAGGACGCAAAGGCAATGGTTGAGATTGTAATCAAGTCCTGCGACGAAGTTTTGGCGCTCATGCGTGAATTCGGCGATTTTAAACATTCAAAGAAAATCAAGCAACACATTATCGCAATCAACTCGCTTGAAGAAGAGGCGGATAACCTTTATGTTTCCTCAATGTACAAGCTCCACGGCGAAAGCGACCCGATTGCAATTATCGCATGGAGAGATATTTACATGTATCTTGAAAAATGCCTTGACACCTCGGAGCATATTGCCGATATCGTCGAGAGCGTAGTAATGAAAAACACCTAATACAAAACGCCCGTTATTTCGCGGGCGTTTTTTCGTATAATATAACTGTTGAAATTTTGACTTAATAGGTGTATTATAATACCGTGATTCCATCTTTAGGAGGATAACACGTGGTTTTAACAATAGATATCGGAAATACGAATATAACCTTGGGCGTTTTTAAGGGCGAAACGCTTGTTTTTACGTCGCGGCTCGCCACCGACACAAAACGCACCGAGGACCAGTATGCCTTTGAGCTTAGGAACATTTTGGTTTTGCATGAATGTTCCCGAAGCGAAATTGAAGGAACAATTATTAGCTCGGTTGTTCCTCATGTCGGAGCGCTGATGAGTCGCGCGGTAGAGCTTCTTTTAGGCTACACCCCCATGATGTTAGGGCCGGGAGTTAAAACCGGACTGAATATTAAAATCGACAATCCGGCTCAGCTCGGCGCCGACCTTGCTGCAGGGGCCGTTGCCGCTGTTGCAAAATATCCGCTCCCGTGCATTATTTGCGACTTAGGTACGGCTACCACAATCA
>JBGVDX010000211.1:0-3250 GCA_045119575.1 Acutalibacteraceae bacterium | reverse complement strand
TTGTTGTGCTTATACCTACGTTTTGTTCAGCGGCATAAGCCATATTAACCATAAAGTTGCTGCCGGCGTCATATGCTGTTTTTGTCGTTACTGTTTTTGCGCTTCCGCCGGGGAAGTAGCGGTACCAACCGCCGCCGCTGAAGCCGGCTGCCTCGTCGCCTTCCCAAGCTTCTCTTGTAAATTGTTCGGAAACAAGGGTTTTGTATTTAAGTGCGTTTTCGTCCTTGCTTACTGTAACTTCGCAGGTTGCGGCAATACCGCCGTCAATTGTCTTAGCTGTAATTGTTGCAGTACCCGACTTAACGCCCGAAACTAAACCGAATGTATCAACGGTAGCAACGCTTTCGTCGCTTGATTCCCAAATAACTCCGGTACATTTTGCGTCGGACGGCTTAACGGTAGCCGAAAGTCTGACTTTATTGCCTGTGAAAACGGAAGCCTTGTCGTCGCTGAGCTTAATGCTTGACGGACGGATAACCTTTGCGGCGCTGCTGTCACCCTTGTCATTGATTTCGAGAACTTGGTCGAGAATGGTGTCGCACCAAACGGCGGCCATTTTTTCCTGACCTTGTTCGTTGGGGTGGGTGTTGTCACCGCTGTCAAAGTCGCCGGCTTCTCCGCTTAAGTTGGTTTTTGCACGGAGGTCAACGAAACGAACGTCTAATCCTTCCTGGCAAAGTCCTGCAACGATGGACGGAAGAAGCTTGTTAATACCGTTTTCGTCATAGCCCTTTTCCGTGTCGGGTGCAGTGCCTTGTGCGCTGTTAACGATGGTAGCGCAGTAAACGGTAATTCCCGGGCTAAGTTCGCAAATACGTCTGACAAAATTGCTGTAAACTTCCGATATATTATCAACGTCGATTCTGTGAAAATAGTTATTATGACCGATCATAACAAGGGCGATATCCGCGCCGCTGCCGAGGTAGTTTCCTAAGTGGTCATATGTGCTTCTGTTTTTGCCGTCGGTGTTGGGGCCGATGAATGCGCCGCCGTAGCCGCCGTGAGCCTGATAGTCGGAGGGAAGTCTCGGGTCGGCGCTTCTTTCGGAGCCGACATATGTAAACGTAGCGCCGTTGGAAATAAGGTCGCGGTAAAGGTAATAACGATAACCGCTGTATGTGCCCGAACCCTGAGTTATAGAGTCGCCGATACAAGCGATACGAACGTTTTTATACTTAAAATCGGCTGATTTCTTCTCACGGGTTGTACGGTAGCGAGTGTCAACGCTTGTTGTAGATTCGCTGCTTGTTGCTTCATCGCCGGAAACGGTCGACACAACCTCGCCTTTAGAGGATGTGATGTCGGCTGAAGTGGAGTCTTTATCCTTGTCGCATGAGCAAAGAACGCCCAGCATCATAACAACTGCAAGGATAATACTTAAAATTCTCATTTTTTTCATTGGTTGTGTCTCCCTTATTTATTGATTTTCTTAAGTATAACGTTTGAAACGTATATACAACGTGCCTTTTCTAATGCTGTAATGCTGATTTTGCTTGTTGAGGGTTTCGAACCCGTTGCGGTGATTATTTCTTCGCCTGCATAAGTAACCGAAGCCTTACCGTTTTCGTAACGAAGCTCATAAACGGCTCTTTCGGGGTTAAGCGACGGGGTGTTGTATGTGCCGATTACCGAATCGCCGTATAAAAGCTCAATTTTTCTTACGCAGTCCCAAATTTTAACGGTATATCCGCCGTAAGAAAGGGTAGTGTAGTTGCCCGAATAAACCGAATCGGTGTTTCCGTTCACAAGGTAAACCATGGAAAGCGAAAATGCACCGCCGCAATCAAAGGATTCTTTGGTTGTGATTGTTTTCGGGTCGCTGTCGTACCATGTTGTGAATCCGTTACCGATTTTATCGGTTGAACCCTCCCATGTATCGGCGGAAGTGATGAAATCCTTGAAAAGCTGGGTGTCTGTTGCTTTCTTGTTAGCCGAAACGGTAACCTTTATTTCCTGTTTAAATTTTCCGTCAAGGGTTGTTGCGGTAATGGTAGCCTCGCCCTTTTTAAGTCCGCGAATTTTGCCGAAATAGTTAACGGTGGCGATTTTGTCGTCGCTTGAAGTCCAAATAACGGTATCAGCCTCGGCGTTTGAAGGTTTAACGGTGGCTTTAACCGTTTTCGCTTCAAGCGCTTTAAGCTCAAGCGAACTTTCGCTTACCTTAAGCTCGGTTACACGGGTAGGTGACTTATAACTGCTGTCGCCCTTATCGTTTATTTCAAGCACAGTATCAAGTATAGCGTCGCCGATTGTTTGACCGATTATTTTGTTGCCCTTTTCGTTGGGGTGAACGGTGTCTCCTTCATAGAAACAGTCGCCGTCCTTCCATCCTTCGGCGTTGAAAACGTCAATGCTGTATACCTTTTTGCCTTGATTAGCAAATTCGGCGCATATGTTTGTCATTTGGGCGCTTAATTCGTATTCATTACCGCCGGCGGTAGGAGCGAGCGAACAGCAAAAGATAATAGCGTCGGGCTTTTCATTAAGCAGTGTCGTGATAAGCTCTTTATATCTGCTCACTGCGTTTGTACCCTCGTTGCCCAAATAATCGTTAATACCAATCATTAAGGTGTAAATGTCGCAATCGTAGCCGGCAAGCTGCTTTGCCATATCGGTGATTTGTTTTATTTTATAACCGCCGTAACCTGCGTGACCGCTGTAACGAGCGGGCAGGCGGATATCATTTTCCGTTTTTTCCGGTCCGCTGAACGAAAAAACGGCGCCGTTAGAATAAAGATATTCATATAAATAATACCTGTATCCGCCCGGGAAGTAAACGCCCTGAGTAATGGAGTCGCCGACGCACATGATGTCTACGTTTTTATATTTAAAATCGGCGGGTTTTTGTTCTCTTGTTGCACGGTATCTTGTGTCAACTTCGGACGAAACACCGCTTTCTTGAGCGGAGCTTGCCTGATCCGTCGATGAGGCGTTGCTGTCAGTATTACTGCTTGCGCTGTCATTATTTTCACCGCAGGCACAAAAAGCGCCGAGCGTTAATAACAAACAAAGGTACGCACACATAATTCTCATAATTTTCATAGTGATGCCTCCATAATTTATTTTTTTAAATATAACACAACGGATATAATATTTCAATCAGTATAATTTTAAAATAATATCATTATTTTTAAAAGCGTTGTAACACAATTCTTGTGTCGAACATAATTTGATTTAAGGAGGTGGGCTTTGCTATGCCAAAGGTATATATATCACCAAGTGTTCAGCAGTATAACCCTTGTGAATACGG
>JBGVDX010000210.1:0-8558 GCA_045119575.1 Acutalibacteraceae bacterium | reverse complement strand
ACCTTCGAAGCTCTCGCTTCTTCTGCTTCGCAGCGCTCGGCTTCAAACTGCCAATTCCACCACACCCGCATATTTTGTTTTTTATTCATGCGGCTTTTTACGTTTTTGCCTTCCCTTTCGACACGCCACCGTGTGACGTTTGCGGTGCCCGAAACTTGACTCTCGGCTCAAATCCTTTCGCCGGTCAACTTTCGACCGCTGCACCTTCGAAGCTCTCGCTTCTTCTGCTTCGCAGCGCTCGGCTTCAAACTGCCAATTCCACCACACCCGCATATTTTGTTTTTTTATTCAAGCGGCTTTTTACGTTTTTTTCTTCCCTTTGGCACGCCACCGTGTGACGTTTTAGGTAAATGGCGTTGATTAATATAAATTAAAAACTCCCGAATGAGTCAACATTCAGGAGTTTTTGGTGCGAGCAGTGGGACTTGAACCCACACGTCATAAACACACGCCCCTCAAACGTGCCTGTCTGCCTATTCCAGCATGCTCGCAAATCGCATCTTTAACAGCGCAGGTGCTATTATAACAAAATTACACCCTCATGTCAAGTCATTTTTTATTCTTTTTTAATTTATTTTTTAAAAATTCTTTATTGCGCTTTATACTTGTAATTTCGTCAATAATACTTTATAATTAATGTGTATACATATTTTTACCTATGAAAGGATTTTTCTTTTGCTTGATACATTATTGCACGGCGGGATAAAAAGTACAGAAGTATTTATTACCAATCTTTTATCTCTGCTGTTCGTTATTTTTTGTACAATGCCCGTTCACGAGGCCGCTCATGCATTTGTAGCGCACAAGTTGGGCGACAACACGGCAAAATATCAAGGCAGGCTTACCCTTAACCCCATTCGTCATATAAATTATATCGGAGCGTTACTAATTTTGCTTTTCGGCTTCGGTTGGGCTGAGCCTGTTCCGGTTAATCAATGGAACTTAAAAAAGCCAAAGCGCGACATGGCGTTAATTGCCGCTGCGGGCCCCTTATCAAACATTATTATGGCGATAATTTTATTGTTCGTCGTTAACATTATTGACGTTACGGCGGGTTTATGCGGTATTTCAATAGAATATGTTTTAAACCAAGGTAATTTGGAAATCGTTTACACCGGCGCAAGCGAATTTATAATCACAGCACTTGGATTTTTAATCGACTTTTTGAATTATGCCGCACTTATAAACATCGGGCTTGCGGGATTCAACCTTATCCCCTTCCCGCCGCTTGACGGATCAAGAATTTTCGGCGCATTTTTACCCGACAAGATTTATTATAAGCTGCAATCGCTTGAGCGCTATGCTTTTTTCATATTAATTGCGCTTTCGATGACCGGCGTTTTATCTAACGTATTCGGATTTATCGGAAAATATATTTTCATTGGTGTTTATTTTATTACGTCATTACCCTTTTCCCTTTTGGGAATTAACATGCCCTTTACCGGATTATAAAACATTAATCGGAGTTATTAAAAATGGACAAGCCGTCGTATAAGCTTGAGGTGTTTGAGGGTCCGCTTGACCTTCTGTTATCACTGATAGCGAAAAACAAACTGAATATTTACGACATCAACATATCGTTATTGCTCGAACAGTACATGGAGCAAATTGAACTTATGAAAAGCAACGATATGGACGTTGCGAGCGAGTTTCTGGAAATGGCGGCGCGTCTTGTTTACATCAAGACAGCCATGCTTTTGCCGAAGCATGACGAGGGCGACACGCTTAAAGACGAGCTTTCGGGTGAGTTGCTTGAATACAGCGTTTGCAAGCAGATGGCGGCCAAGCTTTCAACCATGACCGACGGTTTCGGCAGGTTTATTCGCAAGCCGATGAAAATAGAAAGCGACAAAACCTATAAGCGCAGCCACGACGCAACCGAGCTTACGGTAGCTTATCTTGCCGCTGTCGGCAGAGGCATGAGACATATGCCGCCGCCCGTAGACAACTTTAAGCCCCTTGTTGCGAAAAAAATCGTTGCCGTTTCGACAAAGGTAGTATCAATTTTACGCAATCTTCGCAAGAAAACAAAGGTTAAATGGAATTCGCTTTTTTCCGAATCGAAAAGCCGTTCCGAATTGGTAGCGACCTTTTTAGCGGTACTTGAGCTTGTAAAAGCGCACCGCGTTACCGTTGACGGAAACGGTGAAAAAATGACCGTTACACTTTCCGGCAAGGAGAAATAGAAAAAATGAGTGAGAAAACGATAAAATCTTCGGTTGAGGCACTTGTGTTTGCATCAGGCGAACCGCTCGGCACCGACCGAATTTGCGAAATACTGGGCGTAACAGCCGAGGAGGTTGTTGCCGCCGTAACGGAGCTTAACAACGGCTATGAAAAAGGCGACAGCGCTCTTCGAATTATAAAATTAAACGACAGTTATCAATTTGTCACCGAGAGCAGACACGCTCAAGAAATAAGAAAAATGCTCGAAATCCAACGCAACACACCCCTTTCGCCCGCAGCTTTTGAGGTTTTGGCGGTTATTGCGTACAACCAACCTGTTACACGCGCTTTTATTGAACAGGTACGCGGCGTTGACTGTTCGGGTGTAGTTTCTTCATTGGTTGAAAAAGGGCTTATTGAAGAACGAGGTCGACTTGAATTACCGGGCAGGCCTCTTATCTACGGAACAACCGACGGCTTTTTGCGTTGTTTCGGCATAGAAAGCTTGGACGACTTGCCCGAATTGCCGAAAAAAGTTACCGAAGATCAAGAGCAGTTGACCGGCGAGGACGATAATCAGGTTGAATTAGACGAAATTATAAGCAAACCTAAATCCTAAGCAATTAATAATAAATCTGTGAGGTATATGCATGAAAATCAGCAAGGTTATACAACAAGCATTAAAAATATATGCGGCTATTACATTTTTAAGCTTGCCTTTTCATTATATGTATCCGACTAAAACCCCGATTTTTAACTACTCGGCTACACGCTTTGCCATGGACTCGTTAAACAATAAAAACTTGGTATACCTGGCTATATCGCTTGTAATAATTTTATTGCTTGTATTCACATCCCGCGAAGTAAAATTCATGGGCATTTGGGTCCCTGTGATTTGTTGTCTGTTCTTTATCGCAGACATTGTTTTTGTTATCATAGGCGCTACAAGCATATTGCATTATTTGTCGATTGTTTTTGACATTGCTTTTATAACTTTATTTGTAATATATTTCATCAATTCCATTAAAAAATCCATAGCAAAAGGAAAAAGATAAGTTGTATTTTATCCATCAATAGAAGGGAGAGGCTGAATGACTGCGTTATATGTTATTTGCGGAATAGCGGCTTTTCTCCTTTTGGTGCTTTTTTCGTCGGCAAGGGTTAAAATTAAATTCGACGAGGATATAAAAGTCAAGGTCGGGTTTTGGTTTTTAAGTTTTACCGTCTATCCGAAAAAAGAAAAGGCGGACAAGAAAAAAGTTAAGAAAAAAAGCGATAATGAACAGGAAAAAAAGCCGAATTATTTAAGCCAAATGATAAAGCGAGACGGGATTACAGAAACGGTCGGCTTTTTCATTGATACGGTTCAAGAGTTGCTTGGCAAGATAGGCAATTTAGTCGGGCACATTCACATAGACAAGCTGTTTTTAGTAGTAGGTGTCGGTGACGACGACGCGGCTAATGCTGCAATAAAATGCGGCGTAATCAACGCCGTTTTGTATCCGTTTTTGGGTTATCTTGCCTCGAAAACAAAGTTTTATAAAAACGACATTACGATACACCCGATGTATGACGGGGAAAGCTACATCAAGCTTGAAATTAAATCAAGAATTAGATTAATACACCTTTTAAAAGAGGCTTTTGCGATTTTTGTAAGGCTGATTAAAAAATATATGAAAAAATTACAACCAAGTGTCAATAATACTAATAAGGATGGTGCTTTAAAATGAGCGATACCGCAATTAAAGGAATTATGGACGTCACGATGGATAAAATCCGCGCCATGGCCGACGCAGATACCATTATCGGTAAGGAAATTAAGCTCGATAACGGAATTGTTATTATCCCGATTTCAAAGGTTTCCTTCGGTTTTGCTTCGGGCGGAAGCGATTTCCCGTCAAAGACAAACAAAGAGCTTTTCGGCGGCGGCGCCGGTGCCGGAATTTCGGTCACCCCTACCGCTTTTATCGTAATTAACAACAACGACGTAAGAATGTTGCAAATTTCAAAGAAAGCCGACTCAACCGACAAGGCTATAGACATGCTCCCCGCTCTTTTTGATAAAATCACCGCTCTTTTCAAAAAGGACGAGGATAAACCGACAGTTTAATTATTACGCTATAATAGCGGTCAAGCACGCCTGCATATATTTATGCGGGCGTGTAACTGTGAATACACGCTGAAAGGCGGTATTCAAAATGAAGCTTATACGGATAATCATTTTCACGTTGGCGGTTTTAATCGCTTGTCCCGTTTCGGCTTACGCCGAACAATCGGCGCCGAGAAATATGCCCGGCGTATCGGCAGAATACGCCGTGTTGGTCGAAAAAAACACGGGGCAGCTTATTTGCGAAAAAAACGGTTACACCAAGACAAGCATGGCGAGCACAACAAAAATCATGACCTCGCTGATACTATGCGAAATGTGCGACCTTGACGAGGAAATAGTTGCGACAAAGGAAATGGTAACGGTTGAGGGCTCGTCGATGGGGCTAATAGAGGGCGACCGCGTGCATTACCGAGATTTGCTTTACGGCATGCTGCTCGCAAGCGGAAACGACGCCGCAAACACGACCGCCATTTCCATAGCAGGGTCGATAGAAAAATTCGCAGAGCTTATGAACAAAAAGGCCGCCGAAATCGGTATGACAAACACGAATTTCGTCACGCCGTCGGGACTTGACGACGAAAACCATTATACAACGGCGGCAGATATGGCAAAGCTCGGCGTTTATGCGATGAGAAACAAGGATTTTGCGGCCGCTTGTGCAAGCAAAACGGCGACCTTGGAATACGGTAACCCGCCGTACAGACGGACGTTATCCAACCATAATAAGTTATTGCGTTACTATGACGGTGCGATAGGTATTAAGACGGGATTTACCAAAAAATCGGGCAGGTGTCTTGTTTCGTGTGCCGAAAAAAACGGCATGGGGGTTATTGCGGTAACTCTTAACGCACCGAACGATTGGTCCGACCATGCAACCTTGCTCGATTACGGCTTTTCTCAGCTTGAAACTCATGAATTATATACGCCGACCGATATTTTTAAAGTTTCGGTCGCTAACACAAACGAGGATTTAACCGTTGCGTTCACTCCGCCGACGGCGACATTATTACCCGAACAATTCGACAAGGTTACATTTAAGGCCGAGATGGAACGCTTTTTGTTCGCGCCGATAAAAAAGGGTGAAAAATTAGGTTCGGTTACCTATTACATAGACGGAAAGCAAATCGCAAGCGCGTATATTACGGCGGCGAACGGGGTAACCGCTTCGCCCGCGAAAAAGATTAAAAAAGACTATATTTACTGGCTCAGGGTGCTTTTCGGAGCCAAGTAAGGGAGATACAATAAATGATAGAAAAAGTAAGGGTTCAAAAATATATTGCCGACTGCGGCGTTACGTCGCGCAGGAAAGCCGAGGAATTAATAGAAACACGCCACGTTAAGGTTAACGGCAGAATCGCAAAGCTCGGCGACAAGGTTGACCCGAAAAGGGATTTAGTCACCGTTCACGGCAAGCCGGTTCGCAACACAACCGAAAAGGTTTACATCATGATTAACAAGCCGAGAGGTTATCTTACCTCGGTCACCGACGACCGCGACAGAAAATGC
The DNA here is from genome assembly GCA_045119575.1 of Acutalibacteraceae bacterium. GTDB lineage: Bacteria > Bacillota > Clostridia > Oscillospirales > Acutalibacteraceae > UMGS1976. The sequence goes on along the minus strand of JBGVDX010000210.1, from coordinate 2,776 downwards.
GTCACCGAGCTTACAAAAGGTATCAAGGAACGTATTTATCCCGTTGGCCGCCTTGACAAAGACAGCGAGGGTATGCTGCTCATGACCAACGACGGCGAGTTTGCAAACATGATGATGCACCCGAGAAGTAAGGTCGGCAAAACCTACCGTGTTACGGTTAGAGGAAAAGCAAACGACGAGATTGTAGCGCATCTTATCAACGGGGTTGTTTTAGACGACGGGATAAAAACTCAGCCGTGCGAGGTTGAGGTTATTACAGCAGACGACGAAAGAACGGTTCTTAACTTTGTGCTTTACGAGGGCAAGAACCGACAGATAAGACGCATGTGCGAGGCGGTAGGACTTAAGGTTATTCGCCTTAAGCGCACAGCCATCGGCACGATTAAGCTCGGTATGCTCCAAACGGGAAAATGGCGAGAGCTTACCGAAAAAGAGTTATCAAAGTTGCGTTCGGCGGCGCTTAGAAGCGACAAGGACGAGGACGGAGAGGACAACGGAAAAAGAGGTAAAAGACGATGATTCACGTAAGACCGGCAAAAATCAATGAAATTAAGGAAATTTACGGAGATACTATAACTGACTATGCAAACGCAATGATTGCAGAGGACTGCGACACGGGCGAAACAGTCGGTTACTCGAAATTTGAAATTGACGACGGAAAGTTCACACTTTTTGACGTTGTTCCCGCGGAAAAAGATATTTGGCTTTGCGACCTTATCACAAGGGCGACCATGAACTACGCCGTTAACCGCAATATTCTTATTTGCAACCTTGCAGAAGGCTCCCCGAAGCACGCTTTTAAGCTTCTAAGATACATCGAAAACGAGGATATTGGCGAAATTAACATTATTCATTTGTTTACAATGTGTAAAAACTGCGAAAAAAGCGATTAAACCGCTTGATTATACGGGAAATTTGTAATATAATGTTTTTTAAATTATGTTAAAATGTTATTGATTTAATCATTTAGGAGGAATAAAAATGGCTATGGAATATGCCGCAAACGGTATTCTTAAGGGTATATTCGACGAAGGCAGCTTTACCGAGCTCGACAAGCTTATGGAAAACTGTGAGGTTGTTACCGGTTACGGTAGCATCAGCGGTTGTCCCTGCTACGCCTTTGTTCAGAATGTAGAAATTAACGGCGGTGCTATGGGCGAAAAGCAGGCAGCCAAGCTCGTTAGACTTTATGAGCTTGCCGAAAAAACCGGTTGCCCCATTATCGGCGTTTACGATTCTAACGGAGGTCACATCGACGAAGGTTTAGGCGCTATGCAATCTTACTCAAAGTTAATTGCAAAAGCCGACCGTCTTTCGGGCGTTATTCCGCAGATTGCGGTTATTAAGGGCGCCTGTGGTACTTCTTCGGCTATTTGGGCTCTTTGCTCCGACGTTGTTATCGCCGCAAAGGACGCTAAGCTTTTCCTTGACAAGTCGGGCAAAGATAGCGACGTTACCGAAAACGGCAACGCTCAAATTATCGCAGAAAACCTTGACGAAGCTATTGAAACCGCTAAAAACCTTATCGTTGCGCTTCCGTCAAATAACCTTTCCGCCGCTCCGATTGCCGACGCCGTAGGTTCCGCTTGCGACTGTGACTGCATTATCGGCAAAATCGCCGACAGCGGTAGCGTTATTCCGCTTAACAAGAACAAGGAGTATAGCGCGAAAACCGCTTTTGCTCGTATCGGCGGCATGAGCGTAGGCATGGTTGCCGTTGACGGCACCATCAAGGCAAAGGATTGCAAGAAAATTATTTCTTTTGTCGGCCTTTGCGACGCTTTCTCTATTCCGGTTATCACCTTTGTTAACACCGACGGTTACTGCGATTGCTGCGGCGCGCTTAAATCCGCCGCCGCTCTTACAAAAGCTTACGCCGACGCTACAACCGCAAAAATTTGCGTCATTAACGGCAAGGCTTACGGCCCCGCTTTCCTCACCTTTGCAGGAAACGCTTCCGGCGCCGACGAGATTATCGCCGTTAAGGGCAGCGTAATTTCGCCGATGGACCCCGAAGCCGCTATGAACATCGTTTACAACAAGCGTATTCTTGACGGCGAGGACAAAAAGGCGTTGCTCGACGAGTATATTGCTAACGAAGCCTCGGCCGAAAAAGCCGCTATGGGCGGTTACGTTGGCGATATCGTTACCGAAGACGAGATTGCCGCTAAGCTTACCATTACACTCGATATGCTTATTTCAAAGCGAGTTTCTACACTTGACAAGAAGCACGCTGTAACAATACTGTAAATTACCTGATTGGAGAGATATAAAAATGAAACAGTTTAAAATCACCGTTAACGGAAAAACTTACGATGTTGCAGTTGAGGAAACTAACGGCGTTGCTTCCGCACCTGCCGCCGCTCCCGTAGCCGCTGCTCCTGCTGCTGCTCCCGCTCCCGCTGCACCCGCCGCTGCTCCCGCTCCTGCTGCACCTGCCGCACCCGCTGCTACCGGCGCCGAAAAGGTTAACAGCCCGATGCCCGGTAACATCATTGACATCAAGGTTGCCGCAGGCGACACCGTTACTAACGGACAAACCTTGCTTATCCTTGAGGCCATGAAGATGGAAAACGAAATCAAAGCTCCCTGCGATGGCACCGTTGCCGGTGTTCACGTTGCTAAGGGTGACACCGTTGATTCGGGCGCTCTTCTCATTTCACTTAACTAATTAAAAAGGAAGATTAACATGGCTGCTGTAAAAATTACCGAAACCATACTTCGTGACGCTCATCAGTCACTTATAGCTACCAGAATGTCGACCGAGCAGATGATT
>JBGVDX010000209.1:0-6108 GCA_045119575.1 Acutalibacteraceae bacterium | reverse complement strand
CGACCTTTACCGCCTTGTATCACCGTTCGAAAACAACGGTACGGCGGCATACTACTATGTGTCCACTACCGATTCGGGCGAAAACTACGCCGACCGTATTTTGCTTACATATACCCAGAACGAGGCTGTAACCGACGGCTCGGTTATCACCCTTAAAATCAGCGAAGCTGATACAAACGCTACTTACAAGGACAGCGTTTCGGGCGGAACCTATACCGGAAAAGAGCTTAACGACGGAATCACCGTTAAGATGTACGATAAGAACATGCACGGAAACCTCTGGCTGTTCGAAAGGGTATAATTTCAATAATAAAAAGCTGCTTGCATATTTTGTGCAAGCAGCTTTTTTGTGGTTACGGTTTAAGCTTCGCCGTTTTCGCCGGAGGAGGGGTCCTCGGAGCTTGTGTTTGACGATGCGTCGGAGCTTGTGTCCTCCTCGTCGTCGGTTCCGGACGGAATATAATCGCCCTTTCTGATGAATTGGCTTTGTGTAACGGTCGCAACGTCGTTTAGCGCAAAGGCTTGGCCGCCGTGACTGCCCCAATCCAAACCGAATTCTTTATATGTGCCGTCGATTTCGACCAAAAGCTTGTATCCGGAGACGTCTTTTGTAACGGTAAAGTTGTGCCTGAAATTGCCGTTTTCATAGGCGGATTTTTTGAATGAATAGTTCTTGGAAATAATTTTGCCGTCATATTTTCCGGTGAATGTAATTTCGGCGTTTTCGAGCCCCTGTACCGACCATATTCCCGTAAGAGAGAAAACCGATTCGTCATATGCGCGCGTAACGGTGTATCCGCTTTTTTCGGTAACCTCACCGTTGAATTTTACGTTTAAGGTTAAAAGCTCGTCCTCGAAATAAACGTCAACTCCGCCGTTTTCACTTGCCGAAAGCTTAATGTTTTCTTTAGCAGCGTCGCTGATATAAACTACGCGGAAAACGATGCCTACGTCGGTTTCGTCGATGTAAATGGCGAATGTGCCGAATTGCGGCGTGTGTAAAATTTGTTCTCTGCCGGTGTTTGCCATGATAGAGGTGTTGCTGAGCCATTCGCTGCCGTAACCCGACAACACAATAACGCCCTCGTTTTTGGAATCCTTATCGAAATCGGCTAAAAACGATTCGCAGGTGCCGTTCATGGCTTTAAACTTGGCGATAAGCTCGTTTATAATTTTGTTTCGCTCGTTAACCTGATAATAAAGGTTAAGCATTGATTGCCAGTTGTTAAGCAAAGCTCCCTGCGACGCCTTTTTGAGGTTGGAGTCAAAGGCTTCCTTGCTTATGTGCTTGTTATCCCAAATATAGGTGGGGTTACCCGATTTTTCGTCGGAATATTTGGCAAAAATCTCCCAACCCATGTTGGTCCATGAATAAAGTGTCTTTGCGTCGTTGCCCGATTTAAACTGTTCGCAAAGATAAACCTTGGAATTTGCGGAATCATAGAACGTTTGAAAATCGTAATCCTCGCTTTTTGAGGAATCGACCGCAATTTTAGCGTTTGCCAGCGTGTCGAAAGCAAGGTTCGTGATAAGGTCGTCGTCGTTAACGGTCATCATGAAAAGCTCTTTTGAACCGTCTTTGTCCGCGTCTATGATACGGTAGCCGTTGATATCCTTGCTTATGGATTTTGTACCCAAAGCGAGCATGGCGTAGTTTAAGGTATCGAAAAGCTCCTCGTCGCTGGTAATTTCGGTGGTTTCAATTCCGCTGAAAAGCTCCCAACCGTAAAGCGACCAGTCGTTAGGGCCGTAATACCCGAAATATGCGGGGGTTTCGTCGCCGTCGGTTTCTCCGTTGTTGGAGGTGACAAACTGCAACGTGTCGGAAATTGTCTTGCCCGAAATAAGGCAGTTTGCCGCGTCCTTAACGCACTTCGCTTCGTAAGCGGCGCTTACGTTGCCGGAGTAACCGACAATAACCTTTGCTCCTGCGGCAGAAAATGCGTCTGCGAAGGCGTTGTTGCCGCCGCCGTAGCCGTTGTCAATGCCAAGATATACAAGCGAATTGGGCATAACTGATTTATAATTTTCGGTAATAAGCGTGTCGTTAACGGTAAAACTCGTGGTATCGGTCATCATTCCGGCGTAAACCGACGACTGGCGGTTGGCAAGCTGAGCCGAGTATCCGACGATATTTGCCTTGGTGGCTTTTTCGTTAAGCGCTATGACTGTTTTGTTATCGCGCGACTTAAACGATTGAGCGTGAATGAAAATCATGTTATACTTGCCGAGCTTTTTTGTAAAATCGTCAAGCGTAGCGTATTCAATAAAATTAACGTTTAGGTTTGCGTCCTCGAAGTAATAAAGCGTAGAGTCAAGGTCTTCATAAACCGACTTGTGGTTATCGGTTGCGTTTAAAATAAGTATATTGTTTTCGGTGCCGAGCTTAAAATTTGAAAAGTCACGGTGCGAGGAGTAAATTCCGTTGAACGATTCGGAAAAATCCTCTGCGACCACGGTAGAGGCGCTGTAAGTGTCGGCGGTAGGGTCGTCCATTACAAAAACGCTTTCGGTGTAATTAACTTCGAAATAAATTTTTGTTCCGTCGTTTGAAAGCTCGACCGAGTCAATGGTGCCGATTTCTTCTAACGAGCTGAAATATTTAAAGGCTTCTTCACGTGCCGACTGCCTTGTGCTGTCGCTGTCGGCTGAACGGAACTTATCCTTGATTTTATCCAGCGTAGGGCCGTTAAATGCGGTTAAAATAGCCTCGGCGTCCTTTTCGGAAACGGTCGGAATTTTTTCGCGGCCGAGGGAGTCGATAATTATGTATCCGAAAGTAAGCAGTACAAGTACAATAAGTACAACGCTCGTAATCGAAACGGCAAGCTTGGCGCGGTTTAACGGTTGCTTTGTCTTTTTCGGTTTGTCGGAAACGGGCTGATTAGAGTTGCCGTGTAAGTCAACGTCTTTTGTTCCTGAAACGTCGCACATAGCGCATATATCACGGCCGTCCTCCGTAATAGCTCCGCATTTTTTGCAGGTCATATGATTTCCTCCGTAAATAAGGATATTATTGTAAGTATAACACATTTAAGTTGCGGTTTCAATGCCTACGCCCCTGAGTTATATCTGAACGTTTAAACTCGGCATAAATAGCGTTAAGCACCCTGCGTTTATTCGCCGTCCATAACGGGGCGATAAGCGTTTTCTTGTCGCCGTCGCCCGTCATTCGGTGAACAACCGTTTTTTCGGGCAATCTTTCTATACACCCGCCGAGCAGTTTTATATATTCCTCCATATCGGGCAACGTCATTCCGCCCTTTCGGTATATTTCGGCAAGGTCGGTGCCTTCCTGAACATAAAGACAGTGTATTTTTATACCGTCGGCTGTTTCGCCTATATGTCTTGCCGTGTCAAATATCATGTCCTCGGTTTCGTCGGGCAGCCCGATTATCATGTGCGCTATTACGGTTACGCCTATATCGTGAAGCCGACTTACTGCGTCGTCATATACGTCGAGAGAGTATCCTTGACGAATGAATTTCGCCGTTTTTTCGTGTACCGTTTGAAGCCCCAGCTCCACCCAAACGGGCTTGATTTTGTTTAACTCGTTTAAAAGTTCAATTACTTCTTCCGAAAGGCAGTCGGGACGGGTCGCAATCGACAGCACGGCGACATCCTCGTGCTTAATTGCCGAAAAGAATATGTCCCGTAAATAATCTATCGGTGCATAGGTGTTAGTAAAGCTTTGGAAATATGCGATATACTTGACCTTTTCGGCGTTTTTGAGCTTGTTTGCAACCCGAAGCTTTGCTTTTTCGATTTGCTCGTTAACCGTTTCGGCTTGCTTTTCGGCGAATTCTCCCGACCCCGTTTCGGAGCAAAAAATACAACCTCCCGAGCCTACGGTTCCGTCGCGGTTGGGGCAGGAGGTGCATCCGACAAGGGACAGCTTATAAACCTTACACCCAAAAGTATCCTTTAAATAGCTGCTCAAATCTCGGTACTGCATATTTTCACCTCGCTTTACTTAATTGTACCAAAAAAGAGGTGTCATTTCAATTGCATAAGAGTTACATATCTGTTATAATTACGTTAAATATACTTCCTAATAAAGGAGAAGTGAATATGTTCGGTAAAAATTTTGTTTGGGGAGCGGCCACCGCTTCATATCAAATAGAGGGCGGCGCATACGAGGACGGAAAGGGCTTGTCCATTTGGGATACCTACTGTCAGCGCAGCGGAAAAATACAAGCAGGGGACACGGGCGACGTTGCCTGCGACAGCTATCATCGTTATAAAGAGGACGTTGCCGCCATGAAGGAAATGGGGCTTAAGGGCTACCGTTTTTCTATCTCTTGGCCCCGTATTATGCCTAACGGCGTCGGCGAGGTTAATGAAAAGGGGATAGAATATTACAATAACCTTATTAACGAGCTTATTGCCAACGGCATTGAGCCCTACATAACACTTTTCCATTGGGACTATCCGAATGAGCTTTTCTATAAGGGTGCTTGGCTTAATGCCGAGTCGCCCAAGTGGTTTGCCGATTACGCACGGGTTTGTGTCAAGGCGTTCGGCGACCGCGTAAAGCATTTCATAACCTTTAACGAACCTCAGTGCTTTATCGGCAACGGATTTAACGGCGGCGGCCACGCCCCGAATTTGCATTACGGCCCCCGCGAGGTTATTCGTATGGCGCATCACGTAATGCTTGCCCACGGTATGGCCGTAAACGCTATGCGTGAAGTGCGGGACGATATAAAAATCGGCTATGCGCCCACGGGCCCGTATTTTTATCCGGAAAATCCCGAAAACCAAGCCGATATCGACGTCGCATACAAAAAAACCTATGAAACAACCGACGGCGGCGACTGGTTCGGCTGGACGGTTGCTTGGTGGCTTGACCCGATTTTGCTCGGCAAGTATCCCGAAGACGGACTTAAGATTTACGAAAAATATTTGCCTGCGGGTTGGCAGGATGACCTTAAAATAATCAGCACACCTATAGATTTTTGCGGCCAAAATCTTTACAATGCTCACGCTGTAAAAGCCGGAGAGAATGGCGAACTTCAATGGGTAAAACGTTACGTCGGTTTCCCTCATACGGGCAATATGTGGCCCGTAACCCCCGAAGCCATTAAATGGTGCGCCCTGTTTACCAACCGCCGCTACGGAAATATTCCTATTTACTTTACCGAAAACGGCATGGCGGGCAGCGACGTCATCTCCCTTGACGGAAAGGTGCACGACCCCAACCGAATTGACTTTTTACACCGCTATTTAAAGGAACTTTCCGAGGCCATTGACATGGGCGCAAACGTTGTCGGCTATTTCCAGTGGTCGCTTCTTGATAACCTTGAATGGTCAAACGGCTACCGTGACCGCTTTGGGCTAGTTTATGTCGATTTTCCGACCGGAAAGCGCATTGTAAAAGACAGCGGCTATTGGTATAAAGACGTAATCGCTTCAAACGGCGAAAACCTGTAACTCGGTGGGCGTTATATGAAAACAAAAAATTGCCTTATGAAAATAGCAGCGATTGCGCTCATTGGGGCTTTGGTTGTTTTTCAAAGCTCGTGCTCCGAAACGGAGAATAACGAAACAAGCCCCTCGTCTTCGCCGCTTGAGTCGGCAATAGCCGATTGGGTTGACGCAGACGCAGGCAGGGGGATGAGAGAGCTTCTGTATACCGTAGATAACGGTAACGACAAGGTTTGCATTTACTCGACCGAAAACGAAAGCGTGTCTGTTATCTATTTAGAGAACAAAGCTACTGCCGATAATCCCGATTATGACGTATATTTATGCCAAACCTACGATGTTGCCAATTTAACCTACGACCCAAGCGAATGTACGGAATTTTGCGAGCGTGGGAATAAGAAAATTGTTTACAACATTTATTATAACCCGACCACGACCGAGGTTGAATTTGAGGGCGTGAAAGCGTCGGTTAGCACGGCAATACTTAAATATCGGAAAATCGGCGTTTGGTGCCTTGCGGTTGACGTATAATATATAATGTATAATAAAAAACGGATAGGGGGAGATTCCTCTATCCGTTTTTTGTCTAAAAAAGTTTTCTAAATGAATAAAAAAGACTTGACTACTTGAAAAATGCGGTATATAATATTAAACTACACAAATAATGGGTATTTATGTCTA
>JBGVDX010000208.1:0-18156 GCA_045119575.1 Acutalibacteraceae bacterium | reverse complement strand
ATAACGCCTTTAAAAGCATCGGGATCGTTAGCAGCGCTTACGACCATGTTTTCTCCGGCAACCGTGCGAAGTTTGTAGCATGCTTTAATTTTCATATAAAGAAACTCCTAACTGACTGAAATTATTACCTTGATTTTACAGTTTTTTTATAGTTTTGTCAAGAGAATTAACAAAAATGCGTCTTTGGACATATAGTGTACTGAAGTTTGTCTTATGTTTAAGACGACTTTAGTATGCTTTGAAAAGAGGCATTGTGCTTTGGATAAAAATTATAATATGGACGGGGCTTTATGCGGAATGCTTTCTCCCAACGAGGGAGCCGAGCCGATTAAAAACGCGGTTTTGGCTATGGCATATGTCCCTATGCAATCCTTAAACGTTGTTTATACCGAAGAAGACGCATTGTGTCAGGGAACGCTTTTCCCTGAACTTGATAAGCCCTTTCTTGTTAAAGGCTTTGGAGGGGTAAAACGATGAACGATAAAGAAATGCTTTTACGCAGACTCTCAAGTGCGCAGTTTGCGGCGTGGGAAATGCATGTATATCTTGACACTCACCCGAACGACCGTTCTGCGCTTATGTCAATGCAAAAATATGAAGATAAGGCTCGCGCTTTAAGAAAAGAGTACGAGAGACGCTTTGGCCCGATTAGACCCTTTGATATGTACGGCGATACCCGCTTTGAGTGGGTAAAAGATCCGTGGCCATGGGATGTCGAGTGCCCGATGTCATTAGGGGAGGTAAAGGACTAATGTGGATTTACGAAAAGAAATTACAGTATCCTGTTAAAATCGCCCGACCGAACGCAACCTTAGCTAAGCTGATTACAACCCAGTACGGCGGTCCGGACGGCGAGCTCGGCGCATCGCTCAGATATCTCAGCCAGCGCTTTTCCATGCCCATGCCCGAACTTAAGGCTGTCTTAACCGATATCGGTACCGAGGAGCTGGCTCACCTTGAGATGATTGGAGCGATTGTTCATCAGCTAACGCGCGACTTGACCGAAGAGGAAGTAAAGAAGGGCGGATTTGACGCCTATTTCGTTGACCATACAACGGGTGTTTATCCCGCTTCAGCGGCAGGCGTGCCGTATACTGCGGCATATATGCAGTCAAAAGGCGACCCGATAACCGACCTTCATGAGGACTTGGCCGCCGAGCAGAAAGCTCGCACGACTTATGATAACATTCTTCGTTTTGCCGACGACCCCGACGTAAGAGACCCGATTAAGTTCCTTCGTCAGCGTGAGGTAGTACACTACCAGCGCTTCGGCGAGGCTTTACGCCGACTTCAGGATAAACTTAACGAACGCAATTTCTATGCATTCAACCCGTCATTTGACAAACCCCAAAAACCCTGCAAATAATTCCTATAAAAAATCCGCATAGCCGTCAAGACTATGCGGATTTGCTGTCGATTTTGGATTATTCGTCGTCTATGCTTGATTCCTCAATAACCTTTTGAACAATATGTGACGGCGCTTCGTCGTAACGCTCAAATTCAAGGGTGAATGTCGAACGTCCCTGAGTTACCGAACGCATAGCGGTTGCGAAATCTGCCATTTCGGCCATAGGAACTTCGGCAACAACCTCGCTGCGCTGTTTTTCGGCAGGGGTCATGCCGAGAACACGTCCTCGGCGCTTGTTGATGTCGCCGATAACGTCGCCCATGCAGTCGTCGGGGATAATAACTTTAAGTATGCCAATCGGCTCCAAAAGAACGGGCATGGCAAGCGGCAATCCCGCCTTGTAAGCGAGGCTCGCAGCCATCTTAAACGACATTTCCGACGAGTCAACGGGGTGATACGAGCCGTCGACCAACGTTGCCTTAATTCCTACAACCGGATAACCTGCAAGTACGCCCTTAGCGGCGCTGTCGCGGATACCCTTTTCAACGGCAGGGAAGAAGTTTTTCGGTACAGAACCGCCGAAAACCTTTTCTTCAAAAATAACGTCGGTGCCTTCGCACGGCTCAAATTCCATCCAAACGTCGCCGAACTGGCCGTGGCCGCCCGATTGTTTCTTATGTTTGCCCTGAACCTTAACCTTTTTGCGGATTGTTTCGCGGTAAGCTACGCGCGGAGCAACCAACTTAATTTCGGTTTGGAACTTGTTCTTAAGCTTTGTTCCAATAACGTCAAGGTGCTGTTCGCCCAAACCGGAAAGTATCTGTTCTCCGGTTTCTTTGTTAAGAATGTATGTAATCGTGGGGTCTTCTTCCATAAGACGGGCGAATCCCAAAGCGATTTTTTCCTCGTCGCCCTTTTTGACCGCGTAAACCGCCATCGAAAGAACGGGAGCAGGGAACTTAGCGGGTTTTAAGGTGAGTTTTTTATCGGCCCTACAAAGAGTGTCTCCCGTAACAACGTCGGCAAGCTTAGCAACTGCGCCGATATCGCCGGCGGGGATTACGTCGCTGTCTATTTGTTTGCCGCCCTTTAAGGTGACAACCTTGTTAATGCGCTGTTCCTCGCCTGTACGGGCGTTGATGATTTTTTCGCTCGGCGAAATTTTACCCGAAACAACCTTGAACACCGAAAGCTTACCTACGAACGGGTCGGCAACCGTCTTGAAAACGATTGCGGCGTCGGGTCCGTTTACGTCGCATTTCAGCTCAACTTCATCGCCGTTATCAAGCGCAGCAATTTCGCTTCGCATATCGGCGGTCGGGAACAACTGAGCCATAACCTTCATGGAAAGAGCAACGCCCTGACCGTCAAGACCGGCGCCCGCAAATACGGGGTGCAAGTCGCCCGTCATGATACCCGCCTTGATACCCTTTACGATATCGTCGGGGGTAAGCTCCTCGCCGCTGAAATATTTATCCATAAGCTCTTCGTCCTGGGAAGCAACCTCTTCATAAAGAAGCTCAAACATGTGGTTAACGTCGGCGTTGCTGGGCAGGTCAATCGGAGTTTCGTTAAGACCGTCATACTTAAAAGCTGTTTTGTTGATAAGGTTGACGTATCCTACAAGATTTTCGCCGTCATAGCTTGGTACAACAACGGGACAAATCTTTGAACCGTATTTGCCTACAAGCTGAGACATGACCTTATAAAAATGGGCGGAACCCGAATTAAGCTTGCCGATGAAGAAGGCGCGTGGAATATTGTTTTCCGCGGCAAGGTCATAGGCAATTTCGCTGCCTACGTTAAGTCCCGATTTGCCCGATAAAACGATAAGTGCGGTGTCGGCGGCACGAATGGCCTCGTGCATACCTGCGGCGAAGTCAAAAAGACCCGGAGCATCGATAATGTTAAGCTTTTTGCCCTCGAATTCGGTGGAAACGATAGAGGCTGAAAGCGAAATTTTACGCTTTTTTTCCTCGGGGTCAAAATCGGTAAAGGTGGTAGAATCGTTTACCTTGCCCATGCGTTCGGTTTCCTTGCAAAGGAAAAGCATGGCTTCGGCAAGACTGGTTTTACCGCTGCTGCCGTGACCGACCAAGGCGACATTAATGATGTCTGATGGGTTATACTGTTTCATAAAAGACCAATCTCCCTTTTGACTATTGCGCGTAACACGCAAATAAAATATTAATTGAATACTATAATTAGTATGAATTATAAAAACAATATAGCACATTATACAAAGAGTTTCAATAGCTGTTGATAAATTTTATGTAAAAACAACATTATTTTATAGCTATTCTTGTTATAATCACTAAATAAACGCCGTAAATATATAGTATGTGAAATTAAAAGGAGCGTAACTGTGAAACTTAGCGAGGTAAGGCAGGGGGAAAGCTGTATTGTAAAATCGGTTAAAACGCATAATGCGTTTGGCAAAAGGCTGTGTGATTTAGGCTTTGTTGAGGGGACAAGAGTAACTGTTTTGGCGGTAGCGCCGTTAGGCGACCCGATTGAGTTTTCTTTGCGCGGATACCGTATAACCTTGCGTAAAAACGAAGCAAGCCTTGTCGAAGCGGTGCCTGTTGAAAGGAAAAGCGTATGGAAAAGATAATAGCCCTTGTCGGCAACCCGAATTGCGGAAAGACGACGCTTTTTAATCGGCTTACGGGCTCATCTGCGCGCGTCGGAAATTGGGCGGGCGTAACCGTAGAAAAGCGCAGCGGCTATTACCGAGGCATAATTAATATTGTTGACCTGCCCGGAATTTATGCCTTATCGTCTTTTTCTCCCGAGGAAAAGGTCGCTTGCGATTACATATCGGCGAAAAAAGCCGACGCCGTAATAAATATTGTCGACGCAACCTGTATGGAACGCAGCCTTTATCTTACCACCCGACTCCTCGAATTGGATATTCCCGTAATAGTTGCGGTTAATTTCATGGATGAGGCAAAGCGTCGCGGAATAAAAATTGATATTTCCGCTTTAGCCGAAAAACTCGGCGTAGCGGTTGTGCCCGTATCGGCCGTTAAGGATAAAAATTTTGATACCCTTATTAATGCTGCACTTAAGATGAAAAAACCGATTTTTGCTCCCGTAAAGAGACACGATAATTACCAAAAATCCGCCCTTGAAAGGTATACCTTTATTGAGAAAAAATTAACTCCGCATATTATAGTACCGCCTAAAATTTCTGTAACTTCGTTTGTCGATAAAATCGTGCTTAATAGGCTTCTTGCTTTGCCGATTTTTGCGGTTGTAATGCTATTTGTTTTTTATACCGTTTTCGGTCCGGTCGGAAACGGCTTTAAAACTGGCTCGCGGCTTTTCATGTCGATTTTATCGAACGGCGCAGAAAATATACTGCTGAAACTCGGTATGGAACAAACCGATTTTATCTATTCGCTTGTGATTGACGGAATTTTCGGCGGGGTAGGTGAGGTGCTGTGCTTTTTACCGCAAATCTTACTGCTTTTTATGCTCTTATCGTTAATTGAAGCAAGCGGATATATGGCTCGTGCGGCGTTTTTAACCGATGGCGTTTTGCGCCGATTTTCACTTACGGGCAAGTCGGTCGTACCGCTTTTAATGGGTTTTGGGTGCAGTGTGCCAGCCATAATGTCCTCCCGCACAATTGAAAACCCGTCCCAGCGCCGAATGACGGTTATGCTGATACCCTTTATGCCGTGCAGCGCAAAATTGCCCGTGTTTGTGTTGCTGTCGTCGGCGGTGATGGGTGAAAAATATTGGCTTGCGGTCGCTTTTATGTATCTGCTCGGCATAGCGTCTGCGCTGTTTACGGGCGGAGCGGTTAAGCGCACCATGTTAAAAGGAAATAACAGCACTTTTTTGACCGAATTGCCCGAGTACCGCTTGCCGACCTTGCGAAATATTGCCGCAACCTTAAAGGAAAAAGCGGCGCATTTTATTTCAAAGGCGGGAACTGTAATTTTGCTCGGTACGATTTTCGTTTTTATCCTCCGCGAAACGGGCTTGCTTAGTTTTATCGGTAACATGTTAACGCCGATTTTTTCGCCCCTCGGATTTGGTACCGCCGATATGTCGGTGTCGGCGATAAGCGGATTTATCGCAAAAGAAATGGTCGTGTCAACCCTTGCCATGCTGTCGGGCGGCGAAATTTCCGCCGATATCTTTACCGTAGCTTCTATGCTCTCTTTTCTTACCTATTGTCTTATCTCGCCGCCGTGTATGGCGTCGTGTGCGGCGCTTGTTGGCGAAATGAAATCGGCCAAATTATCTCTCGGCGTTTTTATTTATTATTTAACCTTTTCTTGGCTTGTCTCGTTTATCGTCTACCGCGTCGCTTTGCTGATAATATAAATATAAAAATAAAAAACCGCCGAATACCGTTTGGTAATCGGCGGTTTAAATAGGATTAGTTATCAGTCGCAGGTGTACGGAAGCAAAGCAACAGTACGAGCACGCTTGATAGCTACGGTAAGAGCACGCTGATGGCGGGCACAGGTACCGGTAGTTCTTCTGGAGAGAATCTTACCTCTCTCGGAAACGTACTTGCGAAGTCTTGCAATATCCTTGTAGTCGATAGCTTCGACCTTATCAACACAGAATGCGCAAACCTTTTTACGGCCTTTTCTCATGCCGCGATTCGGCTTATCGTTTCTTTCCATTTGGTTTTACCTCCTTGTAAAGATGTGAGATAAAGGGTAGAAACCCTGTTAGGTTTAAAAATTAGAAGGGCAGGTCGTCATCGCCGCCGTCAAGCTCGGTGAAATCACCGGCGCCGGCGTTAGAAAATGACGGAGCAGCCTCAGCGCTGCGGGAAAAACCGCCGTCAGCGTTGTTTTCGTTCTTTGAACCGCAGAAATGAGCCTGACTTACTTGAATTTCCCAAGCGGTACGCTTGTTGCCGTCGCGGTCATCGTAACGGCGGGACTGCATGCTGCCTTCAACGGCAATCATTTGGCCCTTTGTGAAATACTTAGAAATAAACTCGGCGTTACCTCTCCAAGCAACGCAGTTAAAAAAGTCGGTCTGACGGTCGTCGCCGTTGCGATAAGCGCGCTGTACGGCAACAGAGAACGAAGTTACCGAAATATCATTCGGTGTTTTGCGAAGTTCGGGATTATCGGTCAGACGACCCATGATGATAATATTATTCATATTATTTTCTCCTTACTTCTTGATAATCATAGAGCGAAGAACGCCGTCGGTGATGTTGGTAATACGGTCAAGCTCTGCAGGGAAATCTGCTTCGCTCTCGAAGTTAACCAAGACGTAGTAACCTTCAGCTTCGTCGTTGATGAGGTATGCGAGCTTGCGCTTGCCCCATTCGTCAACGTTCTCTACGGTAGCGTTTTCAGCGATAAGGTTCTTGAATCTTTCTACCAAAGCGGCAGTGGCTTCTTCACCCTTGCTTACTGAAAAAATCAAAACTACTTCGTATGAGCTTTTCATCATTAAGCACCTCCTTATGGACTTTTGGCCCCCTTAACGGGAGCAAGGAAGCTAACTGACCTTCGTCATTAGCACCGATTATTATACCATAATGCGACAATTAGTCAAGTCTTTTTTACGCATAAAAATAATATTTTCCTCTTTAAATAATAATGTAAGTGTGTTATAATAAGTTAACTATGTATTTGTTTACATGAAAGGAAGTACACATATACCATGAATTTTGCGAAGTTTTTCAACAAAAACTATTCTAAGCGTGAGCTTAAACACGTTTATCCTATAGTCGATAGAGTAACCGCGCTTGAGGAAACTACGGCGGCTATGTCCGACGATGAACTGCGCCTTAAAACCGCCGAATTTAAAGAACGCTATGCTGACGGAGAAAGCCTTGACAGCCTTTTGCCAGAGGCATTTGCCGTTTGCCGAGAGGCTGCTTGGCGTGTCCTTGGTATGAAACACTATCCGGTTCAAATTGTTGGCGGCGTAATTTTACATCAGGGACGTATCAGCGAAATGAAAACCGGCGAGGGTAAAACCCTTGTAGCTACCTTGCCCGCGTACCTTAACGCCCTTACGGGAGAAGGTGTCCACATTGTAACCGTAAACGATTACCTTGCCCGCCGCGACTCCGAATGGATGGGAAAGGTTTACCGTTTTCTCGGTCTCACCGTCGGCCTTATTGTACATGCCATGAACAATTCCGAGCGCCGCGCCGCATATAACTGCGACATTACCTACGCTACCAATAACGAGTTGGGCTTCGATTACCTTCGCGATAACATGGTAATCGAAAAGGAAGAAAAGGTACAGCGTGGCCATGCCTTTGCCATTGTTGACGAGGTTGACTCTATCCTTATCGACGAAGCCCGTACTCCGCTTATTATTTCGGGCAGAGGCGATTCGTCAAGCGATATGTACCTTAAAGCCAACAAATTCGCAAAAACCCTTAAAATGGTTAAGGTTCGTGAAACCGATTCGAAAGAGGATTTCGACGACGTGTACGACGGCGACTATGTTGTAGATGAAAAGGCAAAAACCTGTATTTTAACCAAAAGCGGCGCTAAAAAGGCGGAGTCTTATTTCGGCGTAGATAATATCAACGACCCCGAAAACTCCGACGTGTCCCATTACATTAACCAGGCGATAAAGGCCAATTCCATTATGCACCGTGACATTGACTATGTTGTTAAAGACGGCGAGGTTATAATCGTTGACGAGTTTACGGGACGTCTTATGTACGGTCGCCGTTATAACGAGGGATTGCATCAGGCTATTGAAGCTAAAGAAGGCGTAAAAATTGCCAACGAGTCTAAAACCCTCGCAACCATTACGTTCCAAAACTTTTTCCGTCTTTACGGCAAGCTTTCGGGCATGACCGGTACCGCTATGACCGAGGACATGGAATTCAGAGATATTTATAACCTTGATATCGTCGAAATTCCAACCAACAAACCCCTTGTCCGTAACGATTTACCCGACGTAATTTATAAAACCGAAAAGGCTAAATTTAACGCCGTTATTCAAAAGATAATTGAGTGCCACGAAAAGAATCAACCGGTCTTGGTCGGTACAATTTCTATCGAAAAATCCGAGCTTTTAAGCCGTATGCTTTCCCGTTACGGCGTAAAGCATAACGTTCTTAACGCAAAGTACCACGAAAAGGAAGCCGAAATTATTGCTCAGGCGGGCAAAAAGGGTGCCGTTACCATCGCCACCAACATGGCGGGACGCGGTACCGATATTATGCTTGGCGGTAACGCGGAATATCTTGCTAAATCGCAAATGCGAAAAGAAGGCTATTCCGAGGAGCTTATTAGCGAGGCTACCGGTTACGGCGAAACCGATAACGCCGAAATCTTAAAAGCCCGTGACGAATTTGCAAAACTAAACGAAAAATTCAAGGCAGAGATTGCACCTGAAGCCGACGAAGTGCGTGCGGCGGGCGGCCTTTGTATTCTCGGCACCGAGCGTCACGAATCTCGCCGAATTGACAACCAGCTCCGCGGCCGTGCCGGACGTCAGGGCGACCCCGGTGAAACCCGCTTTTACATTTCGCTTGAGGACGACCTTATGCGACTTTTCGGCGGCGAACGCATTTACACAATGATGGAAACCTTAAAGGTTGACGAAAATATTCCGCTTGAAATGCCTATCCTTTCCCGTTCAATCGAGTCGGCTCAGGGTAAGGTCGAATACCGCAACTTCTCCGCCCGTAAAAACGTCCTTGAATTTGACGACGTTATGAACAAACAACGTGAGAAAATTTATTCTCAGCGTAATTCCGTTCTTGATGGGGAAGATATAAGCAAGGATATAATGAAGATGATTGACGGCAGTATTAGCGACGCCGTTAACCTCTATATTTCGGGTAACGTGCCCGATGATTGGGATTTCGATGGGCTCAGAAATCACTTTGTTCCGTGGCTTTCAAGCGAGGATGATTTCAACTTTACCGCCTCCGAGCTTGATTCCCTTGACCGCAAGGAAATCTTCAATATGCTTTCCGACCGTGCCCACAAGCTTTACGCCGAACGCGAGGAAAAGTTCGGTTCCGAAATGATGAGAAAAATCGAGCGTTTCTGCCTGCTTCGTGTTCTTGACACCAACTGGATGGACCATATTGACGCAATGGACGAGCTTAGAAAGGGTATTTACCTTCGTGCATACGGTCAGCATGACCCCGTTGTCGAATACCGTAATGAGGGTTATGATATGTTCAACGCCATGATTGATACAATTCGTGAAAATACGGCTAAAATGGTGCTTGCCGCCCGTTTCAGAACCGAGCAAGAGATTGAAAACAAGCGTGTAGCCACCGAAACCTCTGCCTCATCGGGTGATGAAAAAGCGGTAACAACCCCGTCCAACAACCGCGGTTATTCTAAAAACGGACTTTGCCCCTGCGGAAGCGGTAAAAAATATAAACGTTGCTGCGGTAAAGATAAAGAATAATAAAATTTTAGGAGAATTTGATTGAATATAAGTGAAGAGACAGTTGACAGAATCTCAAAGCTTTGTAAATTAGAGTTTGACACAACCGAAAAAAGGGAACTTATCGACGGACTGCGCTATATGTCCCAAATGGTTAAAAGTATAAGGGATTTTGAACTTTCCTCGGTTGCTCAAAACGGCTCTTTCGAAAAAATAAACGGTGTTGTCCGCGAGGACAACGCCGAGGATTCTCTTTTACGTGAAAAGGTGCTCGAAGTGGCACCTTTTTCTGATAATGAGGCGTTTTTGGTGCCGAAAACGGTGGAGGAGGGCTAAAATGAATATAACCGAACTGTCTGCGTTAGTCCTTGCGACGCTTATTCACAGCGGCGAAATAAGCTCCGTTGAAGTGACAAAAGCGTTTATTGACAAAATAAAGAAAAACGACAATAAATATAATAGTTTTATTACCGTTACCGAGGAGCTTGCCTTGCGCCTTGCGGGCGAGGCGGATAACCGCGTAAAAAACGGCGAGATTTTATCTTCGCTTGACGGAGTGCCCGTCGCCGTAAAAGATTGTATTTGCGTAAAGGATATAAAAAACACCTGCGCCTCAAAAATGCTTAAAGATTTTGTGTCGCCGTATAATGCGGCCGCCGTAGAGCATCTTTTAAATGCAGGCGTGGTCATTATCGGCAAAACTAATTTAGACGAATTTTCGATGGGCTCTACTAACGATACGTCGTATTTCGGCGCCGTTCATAATCCGTGGAATTTAACCCGTGTTCCCGGCGGCTCGTCGGGCGGCTCAGCGGCGGCCGTTGCGGCCCGTCTTGTGCCTCTTGCTCTCGGCACCGATACCGGCGGCTCGGTGCGTCAACCCGCCTCAATGTGCGGCATTTTCGGCATGAAACCTACCTACGGCGCCGTTTCGCGCTACGGCCTTGTCGCATATGCCCATTCGTTTGACCAAATCGGCGTCTGCGCTAGAGATACGGACGACTGCGCCGCGTTGCTTGATATAATTTCGAAAAAAGATAACCGTGACAGCACCTATATCGGCGTAAAAAAGAGCTTTGCCGATAAACTGTCGCTCTCGGTTGCCGCTAAAAAAATCGGAATTCCGTGCGAATGTGTCGGCGAGGGAGTCGACACTCTTGTTAAATCGGCTTTTTTGACGGCGGTTGACGAGATGAAAAAAATGGGCTGCGAAGTTGAATTTTTCGATTTTCCTATACTGAAATATGTTATCCCTTGCTATTACGTAATTTCAAACGCCGAAGCAAGCACAAACCTGTCCCGCTTTGACGGCGTGAAATACGGCTATCGTGCCACCGAATTTGACGGGGCGGAGGACATGATAACGAAATCGCGCAGTCAAGGCTTCGGCAAAGAGGTTAAAAAGCGTATTATGCTCGGTACAATGGCGATAACCTCCGAAAATTACGAAAATTACTATAATAAAGCCGTAAAGGTTAAGCAAGAGGTTAAGACGGCTTTTGACGAAAAGTTTTTAAAATACGATATAATAATGTGCCCAACGGCGCCCTCTTCGGCGGGAATAATCGGCGTTGACGATAACGATAGGTTAAAGAATTACCTTGCCGACGTGTTCACCGTTTCGGCTAATATTGCGGGATTACCTGCGATTTCGGTGCCTTGCGGTTTCGCCGAAAACGATATGCCGATAGGGTTTCAGTTTATCGGCAAGCGCTTTGACGATGCGGCGGTTTTAGGCTTTGCCTCGGCGTATGAGTCAAAAACGGAATGGCATAAAGCTATACCAAAGGCGGTGACGGAAAATGTATGAAACCGTAATCGGCTTAGAGGTGCATTTTGAGCTTGCCACTAAAACAAAGCTGTTTTGCGGTTGTGAAAACCGCTTTGCGGCGCCGCCGAATACCCTTTGCTGTCCAACATGCTTAGGGCTCCCCGGCTCTTTGCCCGTTCTAAATAAAAGGGCGGTCGAGTATGCTTTAATGGCGGGACTTGCTCTTAACTGCGATATCAGCGAAAGGATAGTTTTTGACCGAAAAAATTATTTTTACCCCGATATGCCTAACGGATACCAGGTGTCTCAGTTTTACTGTCCGCTTTGTACCAACGGGAAGATGGTTTTTTGCCATAACGGCGAAACGAAAACCGTAGGTATCCGCGAAATCCATCTTGAAGATGATGCAGGCAAGCTGATACACGGCAACGGCGCAACTAAAATCGACTATAACCGCGCGGGAGTGCCGCTTATCGAGGTTGTAACCAATCCCGATATGAGCTCCGCGGAGGAAACGGTCGCTTTTCTTGAAGCGTTGCGCCTCACGATGCTTTATCTCGGCGTCTCCGATTGCAAAATGCAGGAAGGCTCAATGCGTGTCGACGTCAATTTATCGGTACATAAAATCGGTCAACCGTTGGGTACACGAACCGAGATGAAAAATCTTAATTCCTTTAAAGCGGTTGCCCACGCAATAAACTGCGAGGAAAAACGTCAACGCGAAATTATCGAAAACGGCGGTACGGTTGAACAGGAAACCCGACGCTTTGACGATTTAAAAGGCGTTTCTTACGTCATGAGAAGCAAGGAACAAGCGGAGGATTACCGCTTTTTCCCCGACTCTAATTTACCCGCTGTAAGCGTTGAAGAAAGCCTGTTGAACGAAATAAAACTGTCCTTGCCGGAACTTCCTGAAACCAAAAAGAGGCGTTATGTTTCCGACTGCGGCTTGTCTGATACCGACGCCGCAATCCTTGTTGCTGATAAAAGCGTTGCCGATTTTTTCGAAAATACGGCGGCCCTTTGCGGCAATCCTAAGGAAGCGGCTAACCGAATTATCCGTGACGTAATGAACGAAATTAATTTGCGCCAAATAAGCCTTGCCGAAAGTTGCCTTACTCCCGAAAAGCTCGGCCGAATTATCACGCTTTGCGAAAACGGGACGGTGAGCCGTAAAATTTCCCGTGAGGTAATGTCGGTTTCGTTCGGCGAAAATATCGATATCGACCGTTATATTAACGAAAACCGCCTTTTCCAAATTACCGACCCCGATATAATAAAATCCGCCGTAGAAAAGGTTGTTTCCGATAACCCGAAAGCGGTGTCTGACTTTAAAAACGGCAAGAAACAAGTTTTCGGCAATCTTGTCGGGCTTACCATGAAACAGCTTTGCGGCAGGGGAGCGCCGGAAATTATAAATAAAATTGTCGAAGAAGTGCTTAAAATGTCTTGAAAAAATTAAAATTTCGTTAATTGTAAAAAAATGCTTGTATCTTACGGTGTTTTGGTGTAAATTATAATTTAAGAGGTGAGTATCATGCTGGATAAAACCATACAATTTTCGCTCGGAGATGAGCGAGAAAGAGAAATCAGAAAAACGCTCGTTTTGGTATACAACGCTCTTAAAGAAAAGGGCTATAATCCTATTAACCAAATTGTCGGCTATCTTCTTTCCGAGGACCCGACCTATATAACTACATACCATAATGCGCGTACGCTTATACGTCGCCTTGATCGAGATGAAATGCTTCAAATACTCGTCAAGGAGTATTTAAACGACTGATTTTTTTAAAAGCCTGCTGTAAGCGGGCTTTTTTTATGAACTTAAACCCCTTGGATACAATAAAATGAAATGTCTGATTTAGTTTTTACTTTACTTAATCGATAATATGTGTTATTATATATTGGATAAAATATCAGGAGGACTTAATAAATGTCTGAGAAAAAAGAATTTTTAACATATAAGGGTCGTCCCCTTGTCCGTAAGGATAACGTTATCTACTACGGCGATATGTCCGAAAAATATGTTGTCATGTTACAGATTATGTCAACTAAAGAAGAGGGCGATATGGAAATTGCCGACAAGGTTTCGGTACAGCTTATGGACACCGATTCTGATAAACGCCCGAAGGACCGTATTATCAAAAAAAGCGAAAAAACCGGCCTTTACAACGCCATGGACATCGGTGCAATTTGGCTCGAACGTGAGCTTGCGAAATAATTAATTTTAAGTTAATATTGCTGTCTTCGGGGCGGGGTGAAATTCCCCACCGGCGGTAAGGTACGCTTTAGTTGTACCGTAGCCCGCGAACTGTATTTTTACAGCCGATTTGGTGAAATTCCAAAGCCGACGGTATAGTCCGGATGAAAGAAGATGAGCGCTTTTTATTATCGTTGTGATTATTAAAAGCGACTTTACGCCCCGCTGTGTTTTCAGCGGGGCATTTTTCATTTTTCGAAAGCAGCATAATATATAAAAAAGGGAGTATGTATTATGTCAACCAAAAAGTTTGTAAGAAAGATTGCGGTAACGGCGGTTTTAGGTGCGCTTGCAACGGTGCTTATGATGTTAAGCTTCAGCGTACCGTTCATGCCCGGCTTCATCAAAATGGACTTGTCGGAACTGCCTGCGCTTATAGCGTCGTTTAGCATGGGCCCGATATACGGAATAGCCGTTTGCTTTATAAAGAACGCCGTAAACGTGTTTATGACAACTACGGGCGGAGTAGGCGAGCTTTGCAACTTTTTGCTCGGCGTTGCCTTTGTAGCGCCTGCGGGATTTATTTATAAATCCATGAAAAACCGCAAAGGCGCCCTTATCGGAAGCGTGGTCGGCGCCGCCTCAATGGCTGTTTTGGGGTTGCCGCTTAATTATTTCGTGACCTTCCCGATTTACGTAAAGGTGTTTGGACTTCCCGTTGATGTTTTGGTCGGAATGTATCAAGCGATTTTACCGAATGTAGACGGACTTCTCATGTGTCTTATCGTTTTCAACATGCCGTTTACCTTGCTTAAGGGCGGTCTTGATGCCGCCGTAACCTTCCTCATTTACAAACGCATTTCGCCCATTATAAGAGGAAAATAAGTTTAATATAATATATAATTATATATTGCTATAAGTGGAACATTGTGGTATAATTAATTGATTATAATCGGGGATAGAATTTTATGTTCTTTCCATTTCGATTTTTCAGTAAGGAGTATCACAATGTTCTATTCTATTACCGGTACGCTTGTTTATTCCGATTTGTCGTCGGTGGCTATTGATTGCAACGGCGTTGCTTTCCGTTGCAATGTATCCATGAACACTTTGCAGCATATGCCGCAAAGAAACAGCAAGGTCACCGTTTACACTTATCTCAACGTCCGCGATGATGCGCTTGACCTTTTCGGATTTTACAGCACCGATGAACTTGATATGTTCAAACTGGTTACGTCGGTTAGCGGCGTAGGACCGAAAAATGCGCTTGCGATTTTGTCGGAGTTTGAACCCGATAATTTGCGTATAATTATAGCGAGCGGCGACGCAAAAAGCCTTACCCGTGCCTCCGGCGTGGGAACAAAGCTTGCCCAGCGCATTATTTTGGAGCTTAAGGACAAGGTTGGCTCAATCGGCGGTAATGTCGAGGCGGAGATTGCCTCGGTCGGCACCGTTTCTGCGTCTAAAAACGCCGCCGAAGCGGTTGAAGCGCTTGTCTCTCTCGGCTATTCGCAAAGCGAAGCGTCGCTCGCGGTCGGCAGATTGGACAGCCGGCTTTCGGTCGAGGAGCTTATCCGCTTAGCGCTTAAATCAATGGCTAAGATTTAACGGAGGAGTGGTATTATTTTGGCAGAAAATGAACTCAAAAACAGATGGACGGCTCCGGAATATGCCGAAAAGGACGCCGAAATTGAGGTTTCCCTCCGTCCTAAAACTTTAAGCGAATATATCGGCCAGGATAAGGCGAAAGAAAACCTTTCAATTTACATGGAAGCGGCAAAAATGCGCGGCGAGCCGCTTGACCATTGCCTTATTTACGGCCCTCCCGGTTTGGGTAAAACTACTTTGGCGGGCATAATCGCCAACGAAATGGGCGTAAACTTAAAAATAACGTCGGGCCCCGCTATCGAGCGTCAGGGTGACTTGGCGGCGATTATAACCAATTTACAACCGGGCGACGTTCTTTTTATCGACGAAATTCATCGATTGTCCAATGCCGTTGCCGAGGTGCTTTATTCGGCTATGGAGGACTATGCTATTGATATCATGGTCGGTACGGGTGCTTCAATGCGTTCTATCCGTATAGATATCCCGAAATTCACTTTGGTCGGCGCAACCACCCGTTCGGGTCAGCTTACGGCGCCGCTCAGAGCCCGTTTCGGGGTACAGCTCCGTTTGGAGCTTTATACTCCCGAACAGCTGGGCGATATTGTTTTGCGCTCGGCGGGGGTTTTGGGTGTCCCGATTGACAACGACGGAGCGCTGGAGATAGCCTCCCGTTCCCGCGGAACTCCCCGTATCGCCAACCGCCTGTTAAAGCGCACCCGCGACTTTGCTCAGGTAATGCACGACGGAGTTATTGACGAGGAAATTGCCCGATTATCGCTTAACCGCCTTGAAATTGACGAACTCGGACTTGACGATTTTGACCGTCGCATACTTTCGACCATTATCAATTTTTATAACGGCGGCCCCGTAGGTATAGAAACGCTTGCGGCGGCTTTGGGCGAGGAATCGGTAACTATCGAGGATGTTTACGAGCCCTATTTAATGCAAATCGGCTTTTTAACTCGCACGCCGAGAGGCCGTTGCGTAACCGCCCTCGCGTATCAGCATTTAGGAATTGAACAAAAGGGTCAGCAATCGCTATATTGATATTTGTTTTTGGAGGTATTTTTTATGGCAAGAATGTTTGGAACCGACGGCGTAAGAGGCGTTGCAAATACTGAGCTTACCGCTGAACTGGCTATGTCTATCGGCAGAGCCGCCGCTATGGTGCTTGCGAAGGAAACGGCAAGACCTAAGGTGCTTATCGGAATGGATACCCGCGCGTCGGGCAACATGTTTGAATCGGCTTTATCGGCGGGACTTTGCTCTGTCGGCGCCGATGTACTGCTTGCGGGGGTTGTTCCTACTCCTGCGGTAGCTTATTTGGTACAAAAATACGGTTGCGACGCGGGTATAATGATTTCTGCGTCTCACAACCCTTGTGAATATAACGGAATTAAGCTTTTCAGCGGCGACGGCTATAAACTGCCCGACTCGCTCGAAGATGAAATAGAAGATATTGTTACCCGCCCCGATAAGGGACATCCTGCGCCTACCCACGGCGATGTAGGCAGAGTCTCCTTTGCCGAAGATGCCGTCGCCGATTATATCGAGTATGTCATGTCAACTACCGATTTGCGTTTTGACGGAATGAAAATCGCTCTTGACTGCGCCAACGGCTCGTCTTCCGTTTCCGCAAAGGTGCTTTTCTCTATGCTCGGCGCCGAGGTACACGTTGTGGCGGATAAACCCGACGGCGTTAACATTAACGCCGATTGCGGCTCAACCCATATGGAAAAGCTGCAAGCATATGTCCGAGAAAACGGGCTTGACGGCGGTTTTGCCTTTGACGGTGACGCCGACCGTTGCCTTGCCGTTGACGAAAACGGCGAGCTTATCGACGGCGATAAAATTATTGCCGTTTGCGCCCTTGATTTGAAAGCAAGAGGAAAGCTCAAATCCAACAAAGCTGTTGTTACCGTAATGTCAAACCTCGGCTTTTTCGCATTTGCGGACGAAAACGATATCGGCGTTGAAAAAACCAAGGTCGGCGACCGTTACGTTCTTGAATGCATGAAAGAAAACGACCTTTCAATCGGCGGAGAACAGTCGGGTCACGTTATTTTCCATGACTTTGCTACCACCGGCGACGGTCAGCTTACCGCCGTTCATTTCCTCGGCGCGGTTAAGCGTTCGGGCAAGAAATTCAGCCAACTCGCCTCGGTTATGACGGTATATCCGCAGGTGCTTGTCAATATCGTTATCGACAACGATATGAAGGACCAGCTTTTCGAGGACGAGGATATTAAGAAAATCATTTTCAATACCGAAGTAGCGTTGGGCAATACGGGCAGAGTGCTTGTCCGTGCTTCGGGCACCGAGCCGCTTGTACGAGTAATGCTTGAGGGTATGAACATTGACCAAATCACAAAAATGGCGGGGGATATATCCGCCGTTATCGCCGATAAACTTGACGGCAAGGTAAGATAAATTTTTAAAAGGACGGATAAATTTTGAGAGCAGTCAGCGGATTTGACGATTACGAACTTATCGACACCTCGGGCGGAGAACGCCTTGAGCGTTGGAAGGATATAATTTTAATACGGCCCGACCCCCAAATTATCTGGAACACCGAACGGACAAATCCGCTTTGGCGCAACGCCCATGCAAGGTATCACCGTTCGTCGTCGGGCGGCGGCGCATGGGAAAGATATAAAAAAGTTCCCGACGTTTGGACGGTTAGGTATAGGGATTTACAGTTCAACTTAAAACCCATGGGCTTTAAGCATACGGGGCTTTTCCCCGAACAGGCAGTTAACTGGGATTTAATGAGCGACATGATTAAAAAAAGCGGCAGAGAGGTTAAGGTATTAAACCTTTTCGGTTATACGGGCGCTGCAACCCTTGCGTGTGCGGCTGCGG
>JBGVDX010000207.1:0-4312 GCA_045119575.1 Acutalibacteraceae bacterium | reverse complement strand
TCGGATTGCCTTTTCCAAGCGGTAAATATTTAGACAAGCTCGCAAATGAAAGTATCGCGAATTTTAAAATTAAACCGTCTTTTGTAGGAAATAATCCGAGTTTTTCAGGTGTTGAAAATAAAGCCAAAAAAATGCTCATTGACGGCGAAAGCAGTAACGATATAGCGAAATACGTTATAAGTTATATTGAAACAGTTGTAGATAAAATGACGGAGAACATACTTAACGCTTACGGCAATTTACCGATTGTTTACGCGGGCGGAGTTATGTGCAACTCGATTATAAGAAAAAGTTTATCCGAAAAATACAACTGTTATTTTGCACAGCCTGAATATTCATCGGATAACGCAGCAGGAGCAGCAATTTTAGCGTATGTAAAGGAGAAAAATAATGGGTGCCGATAAGCTCACATATACCGTTTCTCAACTTAATAACTACGTTAAAACTATGATTGACTCCGACCCTTGTTTAACCTATATCTATGTCGTGGGTGAGATTTCGAATTTCACTAACCATTATAAAACGGGTCATTTTTACTTAACCTTAAAAGACAGTTCATGCGCCATTAAGGCGGTTATGTTTCGTTCTAATGCCGCCCGTATAAAATTTGAGCCGCAAAACGGCATGAAGGTTATTTGCCGTGGTCGCGCTTCGCTTTTTGAAAGAGACGGAAGCTTTCAATTTTATATTGACGAAATGCAACCCGACGGTGCAGGAGCTTTACAAGTTGCATTTGAACAGCTTTGTGAAAAGTTAAAAAGCGAAGGGCTGTTTGACGAAGCTTATAAAAAGCCGATACCTAAATTTCCCGAAAGAATTGCTGTAATTACGTCCCCGACGGGTGCCGCGGTTCAAGATATAAAAAACGTTATTTCCCGTCGTTGCCCATGCGTAGAGGTTATTATGTGTCCCGTTCTTGTGCAGGGAGACGGTGCGGCGGCACAACTTTGCGATGCGGTTAAAAAGGTAAATGAACTTAACTGCGCCGATGTTATAATAATAGGTCGTGGCGGCGGATCAATAGAAGATTTATGGGCTTTTAATGATGAAACATTAGCAAGAACGATTTTTAACTCTAATATTCCGGTAATTTCGGCCGTAGGGCATGAAATTGACTTTACCGTGTGTGACTTTGTTTCCGACTTAAGAGCGCCTACGCCTTCCGCAGGAGCCGAACTTGCCGTTCCTGATATAAACGACGTTAAGTATATGTTATCGCGGCTTGAGGGCGGCGTTTTGTCGGGATACAGCAACCGGCTTAACAACCTTAGGTCGCGAGTAAAGTTATCGACAGAAAGTTATGTTCTTAAAAATCCCGAAAATTATATTTCTTCGTTAAAAGAAAAGTTAAATCTCAATTCTACTAAAATGAAAAGTTCGTTTAACAACCTGTTATCGGAGAATAGGGAGGCGTTTACTGCTTTGTGCGCAAAGCTCGACGCTATGAGTCCGCTTGCTACTATTGCAAGAGGTTATTCGGTAACCTATATTAACAAAAAGCCGATTAAATCGGTTGATGATGTGAATTTAAACGATTGTCTTAATGTTAAACTTGTTGACGGCGTCATAAACTGTACTGTCAACAATGTTTCTAAGGAGTAATTACCATGAGTGATAAAAAATTCAGCGAAATGATTTCACGACTTGAGGAAATAGTTGCGATTCTTGAAAAGGGCGACTGTGAGCTTGAGGAATCTATGGCACTTTTTGATGAGGGTACTGCGCTTGCAAAGATTTGTAACGAAAAATTAAGCGAGGCTCAACTAAAAATCCGTCAGCTTGCTGATATTGAAAACGGAGAAACAGATTAAATGACTGTCGATAAAATGCTTATTGAATATACAAACGTTTTCAATGATAACGTTGAAAAATTTATACCCGATAGTAATTACGAATACGGTAAAGTAATTGAGGCGCTTAAATACAGCTTGTTCGCAGGGGGGAAACGTCTTCGTCCTGCGCTTGTTTTAGAATTTTGCAAGCTTTTCTGCGGCGAATATGCTTCGGCTATCCCTGCGGCTATTGCTGTGGAAATGATACATACATATTCGCTGATTCACGACGATTTACCGTGTATGGATAATGATGAAATGCGAAGGGGTAAGCCTTCCTGTCATGTCGCATACGGTGAAGATATTGCTCTGCTTGCCGGAGACGGATTGCAACCGCTTGCTTTTGCTACACTTGTGCAGTTAAATGTTGAACCAAGTAAAGTGATTGCCGCGGTTAAGGTTCTTGCGGATTGTTGCGGAGTTTGCGGAATGGTTGGCGGCCAAGTAATTGACCTTGAAAGCGAAAGTAAGAAAATACCTCTTGATACTCTTGTATTACTGCAAAAACTTAAAACAGGTAAGCTTATTGAAGCCGCTGTTGTACTTGGCTGTATTATCGGCGGCGCAACTGAAAGCGAAATCGAACTTTGCAGGGATTATGCGCTAAATATCGGTTTAGCTTTCCAAATTCGTGATGACATTCTTGACTCAATCGGCGACGCTTCCGTTCTCGGCAAGCCGATTGGAAGCGATAAGGATAATGATAAAAACACCTTTCTTTCGTTTATGTCGATTGATGAGGCGGAAAACGAAGTAAAAAAATATACCGATAAAGCCAAGCTTGCTTTGTCTTCCTTCGGAGAAAAAGCAGATTGCTTAATCAGCCTTGCTGATTATTTAGCGTATAGAAATAACTGATATAAAAAGTGGTAATGTAAATGTATTTGGATAAAATTAAAAGTCCATCAGATGTTAAAAAAATTCCGCTTGCAAAGTTACCTAAACTTTGCGACGAAATTCGCTCTGAGCTTATTTCGACCGTTTCAAATACGGGCGGACATTTAGCGTCTAATCTTGGAGTTGTAGAATTAACCGTGGCGATACATAAGGTTTTTAAATCGCCTCAGGATTCAATTTTGTTTGACGTCGGTCATCAAAGCTATGTCCATAAAATGCTTACGGGCAGATTTGACCGTTTTTCAACAATAAGAACCGAAAACGGTTTATCCGGATTTATGAATCCAAACGAAAGCTGTCATGACCCTTTCATTTCCGGCCATAGCAGCGCTTCTTTGTCGGCAGGTTTCGGTATCGCTAAAGCTAACAGACTTAAAAACAAAAACGGAAAGGTAATTTGCGTTATCGGCGACGGAGCCCTTACCGGCGGAATGGCATATGAAGCGCTTAACAATATCGGCCGTTCTAACGAGAATATGATTATCATCCTTAATGACAACGAAATGTCCATTTCTCAAAACGTTGGAGCTATAGCAAAGTATTTATCAAGGGTACGTACACGTAATTCCTATATCAGCACTAAAGCTAAAGTTAAAAATAAAATAGGAAATATCCCCGTTATCGGCAAACCGACATCTAATATTATTGAAAAAACGAAGTCTGCTATTAAGAACGTTATTTTCAACCAAAACATGTTTGAAAGTTTAGGCTTTTATTATCTCGGTCCCGTTGACGGTCACGATTTGCCGAGCTTAGTTGAGGTTATGCGTTCCGCAAAAAGCCTTGATAATCGCCCCGTTGTAATTCATGCCGTGACCAAAAAAGGAAAGGGCTATAACTATGCCGAGAGCAACCCCGATATGTTCCACGGAGTATCTGCATTTGATTGTAAAACCGGATATCAGAAAACGGCACACGGATATTCCGAAGCTTTCGGTAAATCGCTTTGTGAAATAGCCGAAAACGATGAAAATATTTGCGCAATAACCGCCGCTATGGCCGACGGAACCGGACTTAATGAATTTTCAAAGCGTTTTAGTGACCGATTCTTTGACGTAGGTATAGCGGAACAACACGCAGTAGCCTTTGCTGCGGGACTTGCAAGCAAGGGAATGGTGCCTGTATTTGCCGTTTATTCGTCGTTCTTACAACGTGCATATGACCAAATTATTCACGACTGTTCAATAGTTAAGCAGCACGTTATTCTTGCCGTTGACCGAGCAGGAATAGTAGGCAGAGACGGCGCCACACATCAGGGAATGTTTGACGTTTCGTTTTTGTCGGCTATACCCGGAGTTACTGTATTTGCGCCGTCAAATTATTCGGAGCTTGACGAAATGCTTAAAAAAGCTATTTATGACTGCGACGGCGTTTGTGTAATTAGATATCCGCGAGCGTCTGAACCCGAAAATGCCGAGAATTACAATAACGGCGACGATTTTTGTATCATAAACCGCGGTAATTATGACAAATTAATTGTTAGCTACGGAAATTTATTTAACGAAGCCAACGAGTTAGAGGTTGCGTTATGTAAACTAAACGTATTAAATATTACTGATAAATTAATTTTAGAAGTATCAAAG
>JBGVDX010000206.1:0-3091 GCA_045119575.1 Acutalibacteraceae bacterium | reverse complement strand
CCCTTAACGAGTACGATACTTGCCTTTACTACCTGACCTCTTAGCTCGTCGGGTGCGGCAGATACGCCACATTCAAGGACATAAGGCAATTCCATAATAACGCTTTCGATTTCGAACGGGCCGATACGGTAGCCCGACGATTTAATAACGTCGTCGGCGCGTCCGACGTACCAGTAAAATCCGTCCTCGTCACGCCACGCAACGTCGCCCGTGTGATAATATCCGTCGTGCCAAACTTCCTTTGTCTTTTCCTCGTCTCCGTAGTAGCCGGTAAACAAGCCGCAAGGCGCGCCGTTAGACACGTTAACGACAATTTCGCCGTTTTCGCCAACGGGAACCTCGTTTCCGTCGCCGTCAACAAGCTTAACGTCATAAATCGGGGCGGGTTTACCCATTGAGCCGATTTTATGGTCGGCGCCGGTCATGTTACCGATAATCATTGTGCTTTCGGTTTGACCGAAGCCTTCAAGAATTTGAAGTCCCGTAGCCTTTTCAAATTGGCGGTAAACTTCGGGGTTTAATGCCTCGCCCGCCGTTGTCATATGCTTAACCGACGAGAAATCGTACTTTGAAATATCCTGCTTAATCATCATGCGGAGCATGGTAGGCGGCGCACAGAAGGTAGTAATTTGATATTTCGCAAACATAGGCAAAATATCGGCGGCGTCAAAGCGGTCGAAGTCGTAAACGAAGGTTGCCGCTTCGCACAGCCACTGGCCGTACAGCTTACCCCACATTGATTTAGCCCAGCCGGTATCGGAAATAGTGAAATGCAAACCGTTGGGGTCAACGTTATGCCAATATTTCGCGGTATGGAAATGGCCGAGGGCGTATTTATAGTTATGGGCGGCGATTTTCGGGTAACCCGTTGTGCCCGAAGTGAAGAACATGAGCATAAGGTCGTCGCCGCCGGGGGCGTCGTCAGTTCTTTCGTAATGGGAGCTGAACAGCGCTCTCTCTTCGTCGAAGTTTCTCCAGCCCTCACGTTCGCCGTTTACGATAATTTTATGTTCAAGCGTCGGGCAATTCTTTGCCGCTAAATCAACCTGATGCGCTACGTCTCCGTCGGCGGTACATAAAATAGCCTTTACGCCCGCCGCCTTAAAGCGGTAATCAAGGTCGTGCTCCTGTAACTGGTTAGGCGCGGGGATAGCTATGGCGCCGAGCTTGTTAAGACCGATCATAGCGTACCAATACTGGTAATGGCGCTTTAAAATAAGCATTACTCGGTCGCCCTTTTTGATGCCGAGCGACTTAAAGTAGTTCGCCGCCTGAGCCGAGTTGCGCTTAACGTCTTTGAAGGTAATTCTGCGTTCTTCTTTTTCCCTCGAAATATGTAGCATAGCGAGCTTGTCGGGGGTTTTATTCGCAATTTCGTCAACTACGTCAAAGGCGAAGTTGAAGTTTTCGGTGTTTTTAAAACTAATTGAAATAGGCGTGCCCTTTTCGTCCTCTACTCTATCGACAAACTTCTTGTAAACGCGCTGGATAGAGTCCTTATCACGGGGTTTGGACGAAAGGATTTGCGGTTTTTGAAGCTCGGGGATAGGTTCGCCCGTCGGGTTAAGCACGATTGCGTAAAAATGACAATCGGTGCCGCCGACGGCTATCATTCCGTGGGGCGTAGAGCTATCGTAGTAAATACTGTCCCCGGGGCCGAGAATTTCTTTATGCTGGCCGATTTGGACAAGCAAATTACCGTCGATAATAATGTCACATTCCTGACCCGCGTGGGTGGTAAGCTCGATAGGCTTGTTTTGCGCCTCTTCGTTATAGCTGCTGCGTACATAAAGCGGCTCAGCAATACGGTTACGGAAGGCGGCAGCCAGGTTATAGTATACCATGCCGTGAGCCTGCTCAATTCGTTGACCGTTGCCGCGCTTTGTTACTGTATACGATTTAAGCGTAGGACTGCTACCCTCGATAATGTCGGTAACGTCGACGTTAAAGGCGATGGCGCAGCGGTAAATAAACGCAAAGTTTAAATCACTTTCGCCGTTTTCGCAACGGATATACTCTTCTTCGCTTACACCCGTTTTTTCCGCCATTTGGGCGGTGGTCAAGTTTTCAATTTCACGAAGTTCGTAAATTCGACGGGCCATTTCCTTGATTTTGTAATCAAGTCCTGTAATATTATTCATACCATTCACTCCATATACGGGACGTAAAAAAACCCGTCCCAAAGATAGAATACTTTGAGACGAGCTTGTTAAAACAAAACCCGCGGTACCACTCAAATTGCGATTATTTTAATCGCCACTCAGGGTCAATCAACCCGTATGCACTAACGCGGCAGTCACGGAAAGGGTCTACTTACCGCCACAAAAGGTCGGCTTTCTTCCTTTCAGCTCAGAAGCTACAAACACCGAAACATTTTTCAACGGCTTGCACCAAACGCCGTCTCTCTAAAGAAAAACCTTTTTCGGGCACTCTTCGTCAACGCTTTTATAATTGAATGAATTATATCATATCCTCGGTATATTTGTCAATAGATTTTTATTCCGCCGATTTTTAAAGTTTATTACGCTGAATCTTGCCGCTGATGGTCTTAGGAAGTTCGTCCTTAAACTCGACAATTCTTGGGTATTTGTAAGGTGCGGTATGCTCCTTAACATAGGTTTGGATTTCCTTTTTAAGCTCGTCAGACGGGGTTGTTCCCTTTACAAGAACAATGCTCGCCTTTACGACCTGACCTCTTATTTCGTCGGGTGCGGCGGAAACGCCACATTCAAGGACATACGGAAGCTCCATAATAACGCTTTCGATTTCGAACGGTCCGATACGGTAGCCCGACGATTTGATAACGTCGTCGGCACGGCCTACGTACCAGAAGAAGCCGTCCTCGTCACGCCATGCAACGTCACCGGTGTGATAATATCCGTCGTACCAAACCTCATTTGTCTTTTCCTCGTCACCGTAGTAGCCGAGGAAGAGGCCGCAGGGTACCTTTTCGCTTGTTTTTACAACGATTTCGCCCGGTTTACCGTCAGGTACGGGATTGCCTTCGGAGTCGATAAGCCGGATATCGTAAAGCGGTACGGGTTTGCCCATTGAGCCGGGTTTGCAATTTGTACCGATTAGATTTGCGATT
>JBGVDX010000205.1:0-3886 GCA_045119575.1 Acutalibacteraceae bacterium | reverse complement strand
AAGCGACCAAAAAATATTTTTGATAACTCAAAAGGACGTTACGGTTGAGGACCCGAAACCCAATGACCTTTATAAAATCGGTTGTGTCGCTACAATTAAACAGGTTTTAAAAACCTCTAATGATACAGTAAGAGTTATGGTTGAGGGTGTTTACCGCGCAACTATTGACAATATAATTTCCGATAACCCTTGCTACTTCACTACCGTAACTGAGTGTATAGAAAAATACTCCAAAGCTTCCGAGCTTAAAAAAGAGGCACTTATCCGCAACGCAAGAGAGGCGTTTGAGGAATATGTTTCCATGTCGCCCCGTATTTCGCCTGATGTACTCGGTCACGTTTTGCTTGACGGAGATACGGGCCATTTAGCCGATTACATAGCAGCTAATTTGCCGTTACAGTATCAGGATAAACAAACTATTCTTGATAGGCTCAGTCCCGCCGTGCGTTTACAGGAGCTTATTATAATTTTACGCCGCGAATGTGAGATTTTGCGTTATGACGGCGAAATTAACAGCATTGTTCAACGAAATATCGACGAAAACCAACGTGAGTATTATTTACGTGAACAACTAAAGGTTCTTAACAATGAACTTGGCGGCGACTGTGACGATGATTTAGTCGTTTATCGCAAGAAAATTTCCGAGCTTAAAGCCTCCGACCGTGTTAAGGAACGCCTTGAAAAAGAGGTCGCAAAAATTGAGAAAATGCCAAATGGCGCACACGAGGAAACGGTTATAAGGGGCTATCTCGATACTTGCCTCGAACTTCCGTGGGAGACCTATACCAAGGATTCTATTGACATAAATAAATCACGTAAAATACTTGAACGTGAGCATTACGGACTTAATGATGTTAAAAAGCGTATTATCGAAATGCTGGCGGTAAAAAAACTCGCTCCCGAAATCAACGGCCAAATTATATGTCTTGTCGGTGCGCCGGGCGTTGGTAAGACGTCGGTTGCCCGTTCAATTGCAAGCTGTATGGGCAGAAAATATGCCCGCATTTCGCTTGGCGGAATAAAAGATGAGTCGGAAATCAGAGGGCACAGACGCACATATATCGGCTCGATGCCCGGACGTATTATTAACGCTATCTCCGATACCGGCGTATCAAATCCGCTTATTTTGCTTGACGAGATTGATAAAATCGGCAAAGATTTCAAAGGTGATTGTTCCGCCGCTTTGTTGGAAGCGCTTGACCCTGAGCAAAACTCCACCTTCCGTGACCATTATATTGATATTCCGTACGATTTAAGCAAGGTTTTGTTTATCACGACGGCTAATGACGAAAGTGCTATTCCCGGTCCTCTCCGTGACCGTATGGAAATAATTGAATTGCCGAGCTATACAAGGGAGGATAAATTCCGCATTGCCGGAAAGTATCTTGTCCCTAAGGAAATTAAAAAGCACGGAATGACAACTAAAAATTGCAAGATTACGAACGCCGCTCTTTACGAGGTTATAGATTATTATACCCGCGAGGCCGGTGTGCGAAAGCTTGAACAAAATGTTGCCGCTTTGTGCCGTATGGCGGCGGTTGAGATGGTTGACGGTAAAAAAGAAACCGTTAAAATTGACGCTAAAGATGTTGCACGTCAGCTTGGTGTCAGGAAATACAGACCCGAAACGGTTAATGATTGCCTTGACGAAATTGGTACCGTTAACGGCTTGGCATGGACTGCCGTGGGCGGAGAACTTATGAAGCTTGAAGCGGCGGCGCTTGAAGGTACGGGAAAAATTGTTCTTACGGGCTCGCTCGGTGATGTAATGAAAGAGTCGGCTCATACCGCCGTAAGCTACGTTCGCAGCATTGCCAAAGATTACGGTATTGACGCTAAGTTCTATAAAAATAAAGACATTCATCTTCATGCTACCGAGTCTGCGGTGCCTAAGGATGGCCCGTC
Organism: Acutalibacteraceae bacterium; assembly: GCA_045119575.1. Classification (GTDB taxonomy): domain Bacteria; phylum Bacillota; class Clostridia; order Oscillospirales; family Acutalibacteraceae; genus UMGS1976. The sequence continues at coordinate 1,981 of JBGVDX010000205.1, read as the reverse complement.
GGCGGGTATAACCATGGCCGTAGCCCTTGTTTCGGCGCTTGCAAATATACCGATAAGACACGACGTTGCCATGACGGGAGAAATATCTCTTCTTGGTAAGGTTTTACCGATCGGCGGACTTAAAGAAAAAACAATGGCGGCGTACAGAGCGGGTGTAAAGAAAGTTATTGTTCCCGAAGAAAACCGAGCCGATTTATCGGAGGTTGACGAGAGGGTAAAGGAAAATTTAGAATTTATTATAGTCAGCGATGTTAAACAGGTGCTTGATACCGCTTTGGTTAAACCTAAAAAAGCGCCGCGCGAAATTAGTAAAAAAAGCAATCAAAATACAAGTAAATCAATCGCAAATACGTCTAATTTATGGGAGACAAAATGAATTATAACAACGTATACTATGAAGCCTCCTACGGCACTTCAAAACAGCTTTCAAAATCCGATTTGCCCGAAATAGCTTTTTCGGGACGTTCAAATGTCGGAAAATCATCTTTAATGAATAAAATTTTTAACCGAAAATCTCTTGTAAGAGTAAGCTCGGTGCCCGGAAAAACCGTTACGGTCAACTTTTTCCGTTTGGATAATGTTCGTTTTGTTGATTTGCCGGGATACGGATATGCAAAGCTGCCCGATAAAGAGAAAATTCGATTTGCTGATTTAATGGAGCATTATTTTGGCAGTAATCGTGATATTCGTTTGGTTGTTCAGCTTGTAGATATGCGCCACAATCCGTCAAATGACGATATCGGCATGATTACTTTCCTTAAAGAAAACGGGTTTGATTTTATCATCGCCCTCACAAAGTCGGACAAGCTTAATAAAACCGAATTCAATAAACAGCTTAACAGCTTGACTGAGATTTTTAATGAAATGGGCGTTAATGTGCCCGTTATTCCGTTTTCTTCGGTTAACGGATTAGGTGTTGAAGAGGTTAAAAGAATTATTGAGGAAAAGGTTGTTTGAAGAAGGAGTGTGCAAACATGAAAAGATACAGCCAACAAATAGATAAACGATATAATCAGCATTATTCGGTCAACAAAAAGCCGTATTTTGTTGTAACTTGTTGCGCTTTAGTTGTTATCATGATTTTGCTTATTATCGCAATAGCTGTTACAAGACATGATTACAAAAATTCTCAAACCCTGTTTACCGACCAATCGTCCCAAACAATAGTAATTAGCGGCGAAACTCCCGCATCCTCACAAAACGAGAGCGAGGAAGCCGTTTCATCCGAGCCGGAGATAATTGAGATAACGGAGGGCTATTCTGTTCTTAACTTTACGGGGCAGGTGGACGACTGGCGTCTTAAAATGGCCAACCGTTTAAATATTATTGAAGATTATACGCCCAATGTTACAGCTATTGGCTCTCAATATTGCCAATACGGCGACAGTTACGAGATTGACGAAAGGGTATATGACGACCTTATTGATATGATTACCGCGGCTGAAAACGACGGCGTTGACCTTATTGCTGTTTCGGCTTACCGTTCGTTTAGTTCGCAGCAAAGGCTTTACGAAAGAAAGGTTCAAACATACCTTGACCAAGGTTATTCTCAAAAAAAGGCTGAGGATATTGCCGGTACTATTGTTGCCGTTCCGGGAACAAGCGACCATAACCTCGGTTTAGCGGTTGACTTTAATTATCTTGAACAACATTATGAAAACACGGAAGAGCTTGTTTGGCTAAAGGAAAACGCCGAAAAATACGGCTTTGTCATGCGCTACGCAAAGGATAAAGAAAGCTACACAGGCGTAATTTATGAACCGTGGCATTATCGGTATGTTGGCAAGGAACATGCAAAAATAATGAACGAAAAAAACATGTGCCTTGAGGAATATGTAAAGTATTTGTCAAAAAATAGTTGACAAATTGAATAAGTTGGTATAAAATAAACTGGTCAATAAAGCAGAACGATTTTTGTTCTCACCTTTTACGGTCTTGTCCGTTCGGGTCAATACGTTTATTATCGGCTTTACTAATGCCG
>JBGVDX010000204.1:0-12755 GCA_045119575.1 Acutalibacteraceae bacterium | reverse complement strand
AATATCTTTTAATAATTTTTCGAAGTTTACGCCGTACCAACGGCCGTCGGAATCATCGTTAGACTCGAAAATTGCGCGGTGAGTAAATCCGTCGGCGGCCGAAACGGCGGCATCGAAATCGGCGCCGTTAAGATAGGTCGCAGTAAGGGTAGAAGTGAATATATCGCCGCTGCCGTGTATCGAACCTACAAAGCGCGGCAGGTCATGAAAAACAGTCGCGCCCGTTTCGCAATCCCGTGTAACCGTGCTGATAACATTATCCGCACACTCGACGCCCGTAAGCACGATTTTTCCGCGGCAAATTTCAGCCAAACCGTCAAGCATTTTTTTAGCACCGGCTTTTGAAAGATGCATACCGTCGCTTTTTATTCCCGTAAGCAAGCTGCCCTCAGTCAAATTCGGGGTTATTATATCGGCTATAGAACAAAGCTTTTTTACAGCGGATATGTTATCCTCGGTAAAGCCGCGGTACAGCTTGCCGTTGTCGCCCAAAACGGGGTCAACCACCAAAAGAGTCTCCTCCGATTTAAACCGAGTTACTATATCATAAACGCAATCGGCTTGCTCGGGAGATAAAATATATCCCGTATAAATTGCGTCAAACTTTATATCCATATCCGCCCAATGGTTAGCGATTTTTTTCATTTCCTCGGTCATGTTAAAGGCGACAAAATCGCCAAACCCTTGTGCCGTATGGGTGGAAAGCAAGGCGGTGGGCAAAATAACACACTCATGCCCCGCCGCCGAAATTATCGGCAGAGCAACCGTAAGCGAGCATTTACCCATGCAGGATATATCGTTTATTGCAAGAATTCTTTTTTGCATTATCTTTTCGTCTCCGATTTATTAATCAGCTAAGCTGTAGAAATTATCAAAAATCCCGTCAACAGCGTCCCAACCGGTAACGGACGTTACGACAATTTCTATCATATAGCCATCAATTTTTATAAAAGCAGCCTTTTGATAAACGTTTGCCTCTCCCGACACTAAATGGGTATTAAGGCTTTTACAGCTTCGGCCGCATAAATTAACCGAATCTATTGTATATACAACCTCGTCAAATTTTCCGCTTTCGGAATATTCCTTTTCCAAGCCGTCTTGCCACATATCAATATATTTGTCTTCGCCTATTATCTTTCCGAAAACCATTCCCATGTTTTTGACCTGAACGAACACACTTTCGGTGCCTTCGCCCGTGCTTGCGTCCATGTCACATACAATATCGGTTTTGTTAATCTCCGCTTGCAACTCGTCGCCCGTGAGGGTTGCATCAATGCCCATTTCGGCAAGCAGGTCGTCCTTGCTTACAAACGACCAATCCTCGTCAAGAGTATAGCCGATACCGATAAATTCGTTTTCGTATGCATTCCCGTTAACCGTTCCAAGAGTAAACTCTCTTTCTTCGGAACAAGATGCGAAACCGAAAACCATAATAAAAGCAAAAATTATTGCAACCGTTTTCTTCATCATAAAAACTCCGATTAAAACATTTTTTGCCATTATAACACCGATAAGCACAGATTGCAATAAAAAAGGACGGTTATGACCGCCCTTTTAAAATTAAAATTTACATCGTATAAAACAGCTTAACCAAATCGTCGGTAGTGTTTTCAAGATAGGTAGACAGCGTAATTACCGCTAAATATTTCCCTTTTTTAAAATAAATTTGTTTTTGATAAATGGGCATTCCGCTGCGTTCATAGTTACAATCATAAGCGTAGTGGGTATCACCGCAAAAATCAACCTCGGTTGTTTTTATCGAAACCTTTTCGCCGCCCATTTCGCTTATCCCCTGTTCCACGCCGGCTAAAGCGGAATCAATCATGCTCTTTTCGTCCATAACGGCTCCGTATACAAGTCCCATATCCTGAACTATAATTTTAATATGTTGGGTTGCGTCGTCGGTTGCCGCCAAAAAGTCGGTAATAATCCCTTCGTCGCTAACCAATTCCTGTTCGCTTTCCTCAATATCGGTATACCAATCGTCATTGAGTTTACAGCCTATGCCGAGAAAGGCGTTTTCGTAAGAATTTTCGGTTATTGTTCCGTCGGTAAACTCGCCCTTTGCTCCGGTACAGCCAACCAATCCGAAAAGCGTAACAAGAGCCAATAAAAACGCTACGATTTTTTTCATCTCGATAATACCGTCCTCTCATCTAATACCTATATTCTATCACAACGGCGAATTAATTACAACAAAGGGTATCAGATTTTATGAAGCGTATCAATAAGCAAATCGGCGATTTTTTCGTGACCGAGCGGGTTGAAATGCAATCCGTCGACCATGTATTTTTCACATTCGTCCTCGTTTTTCGGGTCGATACCCAAATCGTTAAACAGGTCGGCAATGTGGATACCGTACTGCGCCGCCTTTTCCTTTATAATATCAACATAGCCGCAAAGGGGCATTGCGTCGTCACGTTTCATAACTCTATGCGACGGCTCGGTGTCTATTATGTCACGGTAAAGACAGTGTGCCGGTGTCATAAACACGATTTCGGCGGTAAAATTCTCTTTAAGAAAATTCATAAGAAAGTCAAGCGCACCGTAAAAGGTTGACGGGGTTGTATCCTCGGTTGTGCCGATAGGTGCGTCGCCGTGGATATAATCGTTAACGCCGCCGTAGACCACGATAATGTCGGCGTTTCTGTCCATATAAAAGGCGCGACCGCAAAAGCAAAGGTCGTAATGCGGCTTATAGCTGGGCGACGACTGATGTGCAAAGCGGCTACCGCTTATCGAATAGTTGCGAATTTCGCCCGTATCACATTTTCTTTTTACAACTCGGTCGTAGCAATCATTAACGTCGTCAAGACCTATTCCCTCGGTAATGCTGTCTCCGAGAAAATTTATTATCTTACCTTTAAGCTCCATCTTTCGTTACCGTCCTTACAAAATTCGACAAGTATTATATCACAAAGCATTATTATAGGCAACAAAATATTTGTAAACAAAAGCACAGCATATGCTGTGCTTTTTTGTTATCGTATGACTTTGTGGATTAGGGGTGGGGTTGGTTTTTGTGCGGATTCGATTTTCAGCGCCGAAAGATAGCATTTTGCGGCGTTATCGGGAGAGCCGTTATTGTAATAAAGGGTTGCAATAAGGTCGCCTTTCTTAACCTCGTCACCGACCCTTTTATGAATAACTATTCCTGCGGCGTAGTCGATTTTATCCTCTTTAGAGGCACGGCCCGCGCCGAGCATAACGCTCGCCTTACCGATTTCCTCGGCGTTCATTTCGGTTATATATCCGTCGGCGTCGCTTAATACATCAAAGCCGAATTTTGCCCGCGGTAAAAGCGAGGTATCCTCAATTTGAGACACGTCTCCGCCCTGAGCCGCTATCCATTCCTTCATTTTTTCAAAGGCTGAGCCGTCCTCGATTGCGGCAACAACCTTTTTCTCGGCTTCATCATGCGCTAAGCCGAAAACAAGCGAGACCATTTCGGTTGCAAGGGCAACGCTGACATCTCTAAGGTCGCCTTTTTTCTCGTTTTTCAAAACCGATACCGTTTCTGCAACCTCAAGCGCGTTACCGACATTGTTGCCGAGCGGCGAATCCATATCGGTAATCACAGCGGCAATATTTCTTCCGCAGACTTTGCCGATTTGGACCATTTTTTCGGCCAAAATTTCGGCGTCACGGGGCGTTTTCATAAATGCGCCGCTGCCCACCTTTACGTCAAGGACGATATTATGCGAGCCGGCGGCAATTTTCTTGCTCATTATGCTTGAGGTAATAAGAGGGATACTGTCAACCGTTGCGGTCACGTCACGCAAGGCGTACAGCTTTTTGTCGGCGGGGGTAAGGTTGCCGGTTTGGCCGATTATTGCCATTCCTACCCGTTCAACCTGCGATAAAAAAGCGTCAGGGCTAAGCGAGGTGTTATACCCCGAAATGGATTCCAGCTTATCAACCGTACCGCCCGTATGACCGAGCCCTCTGCCCGACATTTTGGTAACCTTGCCGCCCAAGGAGGCGACAATAGGCGCAACGATAAGCGAGGTTTTATCCCCTACGCCGCCCGTGCTGTGTTTATCGACCGACATTTCGCCAAACCGAGACAAGTCAACCGTGTCCCCCGAATGAGCCATGCGGTCGGTAAGGCAAACCGTTTCCCTGTCGGTCATACCTTTATAAAAAATCGCCATCATAAGCGCCGACGCCTGATAATCGGGGATTTCGCCCTTTGTATAGCCGTCGATAAAAAAGGCGATTTCGTCATCGGTTAGTTCCTCGCCGTTGCGCTTTTTTAAGATTATATCGTACATTCTCATTTTTATTTACGCTCCAAATTTTTGGGTGAAAAAGCAAGGGGCAAAAGCTCAGTTAAGGTGTATTCGTCAAATGTACCGTCACCCGTCACGGTTAAAATTTTAAAATCACCGTCGCAAAATTCCGCCATCACCTGACGGCAAACTCCGCAGGGCGGAAATGCTCCGCCGACCTTGTCCTCGTTACCGCCCGCAACGGCAATAGCGGAAAATTCCGTTTCTCCCTCGCTTACCGCCTTAAAAAAAGCGGTGCGTTCGGCGCAGACGGTAGGCGTATACGATGCGTTTTCGATGTTTGAGCCGAGGTAAACCTTTCCCGATTTTCCAAGCAGCGCCGCTCCGACACGGAAGCCGGAATAAGGCGCATAGGCTTTTCCCCTTGCTTCGACAGCAAGGCGGCACAGTTCTTTTTCGGTCATAAGCGGTTACTCCTTTATAATATTCAAAAAACTTTCGCCGTCGCATTTAAAGTCAACGTCTAAATACTCGGCTAAGGTTGCGGCGATATCGGCGAAGGTTTTTCTTGTACCCAAATTAATCGGTTTTACCGATTTGCCGTAGACGATAAGCGGGGTATACTCCCTCGTATGGTCGGTGCTGTCATCGCCGGGGTCGCAGCCGTGGTCGGCGGTAATCACAAGAATATCGTCGTCCCTCATTTTCGACGTAATTTCGGGTAAATATCGGTCAAATTCGGTAAGCGCTTTTGCATAGCCGTTTATATCCTGACGGTGGCCGTAAAGCATATCGAAATCGACCAAATTTATAAAGCATAAGCCGTCAAAATCGGTATCAAGCGCCTTTAATGTTTTTTCTATGCCGTCAAGGTTAGAGGCGGTAAACGCCTTTTCGGTTACGCCCTTTGCGGCAAAAATATCAAAGATTTTACCGATAGCGTAAACCGTTTTGTTGGCCGATTTTACGGCGTCAAGCAGAGTTTCTTTCGGCGGCTCGACCGAAAAATCATGGCGGTTAGAGGTGCGCGTGAAATTAGGAAAATCGCCGATAAAGGGTCGGGCGATTACACGTCCTACCGCGTGGTCTCCGACAAGAATTTTGCGGGCTATGCGGCAATATTCATAAAGCGTTTCGGGCGGAACAATATCCTCATGAGCCGCAATTTGGAAAACGCTGTCGGCAGAGGTATATACGATTAAATCCCCCGTTTTCAAGTGTTCCTCGCCGTAATCGGCGATAACCTTTGTTCCCGAATAGGGCTTGTTGCATAAAACTCCCCTGCCCGTTTGTTTCGAAAATTCGTCAAGAATTTCGCTCGGAAATCCGTCGGGATAGGTCGGCATCGGGCTATCGGACACGACGCCCGCTATTTCCCAATGGCCGATTGTAGTATCCTTTCCCGCCGAACTCTCGGTCATGCGGGCGAAAGCGGCGGTAGGCAAATCAGTCTTAGGCAAAAAGTTAACCCCGTCGATGTTACCGAGCCCCATTTTAATCAAGTTATCTATACAAAATTCGGGCGACGCCGAAATACGTTTAAGCGTGTTGCAATTTTTATCCCCGAAAGCGGCGGCGTCAGGCATTTCGCCGATACCTAAAGAGTCAAGGACAATTAAAAATACTCGTTTCATTTTTCACCTTTCAGTCCAAAGCGACGGCGGTTTTAAGGGCAAGCTCCATCATTTCGGTAAACGAATTTTGGCGTTCCTCGGCGGAGGTTGCCTCGCCCGTCAAAATATGGTCGGAGATTGTACAAATCGCAAGGGCGTTTTTACCCAAACGGGCGGCGTTCATGTACAGCGCCGCTGCCTCCATTTCGACCGCCATTACGCCCATCTTGCTCCAATTTTTCATACCGTTAAGAGCATCTGGCATCCCATCCTCGTCACCGTAAAAGCGGTCGGAGGAAAGTATATTCCCGACGCGGTATTTAACGCCGATTTTGTCGGCAACATCGGTACAGGTTCGGAGCATATCATAGCTGCAAATCGCGGAAAACGTTCCCGATAAATGATATTGGCCCGCAAAAGCAGAGTCGGTTGAGGCGCCCATACCGATTACGATATCTCGCACCTTAATATCCGGGTTGATTGCGCCCGCGGAGCCGATACGCATAATGTTTTCAACGCCGAAAAATTTAAAAAGTTCATATGAATAAATGCCTATCGACGGCATACCCATACCGCTCGCCATTACCGACACACGTTTTCCGTCGTAGGTGCCGGTATAGCCGCCTATTCCGCGGACGTTGTTGACAAGCTTTGCGTCGGAAAGAAAATTTTCGGCAATAAATTTCGCACGCAGAGGGTCGCCGGGCATAAGCACGGTTTTAGCAAAATCGTCGGGTGTTGCGTTTATATGCGGTGTCGGGTAAAGCTTTGACATTTTTTATTCCTCCGTATTAATATTTATCGCCGGGTTGCTCGTTTTTTACCAGTTTTACAATGCGGCTTGTGCCAAGACGGGAGGCGCCCAAATTAACGAAATCCTCGGCGTCGGTTAAAGTCGAAATGCCGCCCGCCGCCTTAATTTTTACGTGGTCGGCTACGTTTTCGGCGAAAAGGGCGATATCCTCCTTTGTCGCGCCGCCGACGGAAAATCCCGTAGATGTCTTTATAAAATCGGCGCCCGAAGCAGACACGATTTCGCACATTTTTATTTTTTCTTCATCGGTCAGCAAGCAGGTTTCGATAATTACTTTTAAAATTTTCCCGTTACATTCGGCTTTTATTAATTTAATTTCGTCCAAAATTTCGTCATAGCGCTTATCCTTTAGCCAGCCGATATTTATTACCATGTCGATTTCGTCGGCTCCGTTTAAAACAGCGTCCTTTGCTTCGAAGCATTTGGTCGCCGTAGTAGAATAGCCGTTCGGGAAGCCGATTACGGTGCAAATTTTAAGCCCGTCGCCGACATATTCCTTAGCCGCTTTAACATACGACGCGGGTATACATACGCTCGCGGTTTTGTATTTCATTCCGTCGTCGCAAATGTTCTTTATCTCGTCCCATGTTGCGGCGGGGTTAAGCAAGGTATGGTCAACCTTATTTAAAATTTCCGTTATATCCATTAAAAATCACCTTATCAGTAATATAATTTCTTGATTATATCAAAACATTCGTCCTTTGGCATATCGGGCTTTATCAACGGGTTGTAAAGCAGTTTCAGAAGTATTAAATCCATTTCGGAAAGGGTGTAATTTTCGGTATATTTTTCGTAAATCACGCTGTCATGTCGCAAAACCGTATCGTTGCTGAACCCGATTGCGTTCATTATTTCCTCAACAATTACCGAATTTCTAACCTTTTGAGATACGCCGTTATCGTATCCGATTTTGGCGGCGTAAATTATGCTGTTATCGAGCAAATACCAATACTGAACTATGCCGTCGGAGCGTTCTCCGTTTACAACCTCGCCCGTTTCGGCCATAAGATCGTTTCCGTCGTAAAATTTAATCTCGACGGATGCCTTTTTGCCGTTAGTTGCGGGATAAAAGCCGGGAAAGCCCGTAACGGAATTTAGCGTTGCGGCGAAATCGGTTAACACCTCGTTATCCCTTTCGGTAAAATCGCCCTCTAACGAATAATAAATAGGCAAAAGCCATTTTTGAACACGGCGGCTTTGCTCGCTGTCGGAATATTCGGCGGTCAAAACGACCTCTTCAAAATATTCTAAAACCTCGTCAACGGTATAATTTTCGTTATAAATGTCGCTGTGTTCCGGTTTCTCCTCTTCGGGGATATTCGGCGCTTTTCCGTTAGCGGGTTTAAGCTTATCAAGGTTAAGAAATTCGGTTTTATCCGACGTAAGATAAACATACGGCTCCGAAAAAGCAAATTCGCCGCTTAAGGCTACCGATTTTGCCATACTGAAGCAGGCGGCTTTTACCGTTTCCTCATCCTCGAAAAGAAATTTATACGCCGCCAAAAAGTCCTTTTTGTCAAGGTCTTGCAATTCCAAAGCGGAGTCAAGGTCGTATAAATTATCGCAAAGCAAGGCGAAAATATCCGACGCCGCTCTTGCATCAATTGAGGCGTATTCGTAAAAATCGGAAAGCACCTTTTTGTATGACGCAAAAAAACTATCGTAATCGGCGAAGCGCTCGTATTTTCCGTCGTCGGAAAGGGTCACGCAAAGGGTGAACTCGGCAAAGGTGAAATCGGCATATTGGTGAACAAGGTTTAACAGCTCGTTTTCGCTCGTTTCCCAACATTCCGCCAAATCGTCAAAGGACAGCGTATATTCATATGTCCCCGCAATGTTCTCGGCGGTAATCGGCTTTTCGCTTTCACACGAAACGGCACAGCCCGCAAGCACGGCAAGCACAATCAGCGCCGCTAAGATTCGTTTTAGCATATTTCCTCCGTGTGAAACAAATTTTAGGTAATGTCGATTTGGCACATTTTCATGGTATCAAGCGCAGCGTTATGAGTTTCGGGGGTTACTCCCGCACAGCAGGAGGCGTCAACCGAAATTTCGGCGTTCGGGAAAAGCGCCTTTAAAATAAGCGCGTTGGAAACAACACAAATGTCGGTACAAAGCCCGATAAGCTCGATTTTATCAAAATCGTATTTCCCCCATTCGGTATAGCCGAAAGAGGGTTTGTCAATTATATCCGAGCCGTCAACATAAAGCCCGTCGGCAATTTGCCAACCGTGGGTACCCTTTACACAATGAACAACGGGCAATTTTTTGCCCTCAGGTGTCGATAAATAATCGTCAAAATGGGTATCCCTTGTGTATATTATTCTGTTGCCGCTTTTTGCATATTCGGCGATTTTGTTTTTAACCTTTTCAACTATGTCAACGGCTTCTTTTGTGCCGAGCGAGCCGTTTATAAAATCGTTTTGCATATCAATTACAACAAGCGTTTTCATTAAAATCACCTTATACCAAAATTTCGTAGGCAACCCGTGCATTGTCCGATTTTTCGTCGGCGATATAAATTACTCCGCGATAGCTCATGCCGACCGAATCAAACACACGTTGCATGGGTTTATTGTTTTTATGGGTGTCTCCCTTTAACGATGTCGCGCCGATTTTTTTAGCGTAGTCCATGGCGAAAAGGAAAAGCGATTTTGCAACACCCTTGCCGAAAAAGTCGCGATTGGTCGCAACTCGGTGAACTACAACGTCGGTTTCGGCGGTGGGGCTTAGCCAATTTCCGTCCTCGATATAAACATAGTCGGTATCAAGGCCGACTATAACGGCGGCAATTCCCGCCAAAACGCCGTCGGGAGAATATGCGCCGTATAACCTATTCTTTGCGATGTCGTCAAGCAAAACGGCTTCGTTCGGGTATCCGTGCTGCCATTGTTCCGACTGCTCTTTTAATAAAATTTTTGCGTATTCTATGATATCCATTACGGCGGCAATTTCTTCGCTTTTTACAAGTCTTATTTCAAAATTCATGGGGTTTTCTCTCTTTCACACAGTATATATTGATTATAATACACCTTCGCTTTTATTGCAACAAGGCGACACACCCCTTAAACGACACGCTAAAGGATGTTTTTGATTATTTTTGATACATTTAGTTTAAGGCGGTCGGTATACAGCGGCGAGTAAATTAAAAACAGCCTTGAAAACTCGACCGTAAAGCAAAAAACAGCGTCACGGAGAATTTTAATTTCTCCGGCGCCGTTTTTTGATGGTTATATTGAATAATTATCTGACATATCCGTTTTCATTATATCAGCAAGCGTTATTCCGTCAAAATAATTGTTGACTATCCTATGAAATTCCGTCCACATCGGATAGGTTCGGCACGCATATGCCCGCTCACACGGCTTTGCTCCGCGTTCAAGGCAAGCAACCGGTGCAAGATCTCCTTCTGTCAGGCGCAAAACATCTCCTACTCGGCAATCCTCGGGAGCTTTTACAAGACGATATCCGCCGCCCTTGCCATGCACACCTTCAAGAAACCCGTTTTTAGATAACGCGGGAACAATTTGCTCTAAGTATTTCAGCGAAATGCCCTGTCTGTTGGCAATTTCCTTCATGGGGATATACCCCTCACCGTCATGTTCCGCAAGGTCAATCAAAACCCGCAGTGCATATCTGCCTCTTGTTGATATAAGCATGTTTTTTTCACCTCTGTACTTTCATTTTTTATTATACTACGAAAACAGTATGTAATTCAAGCGAAAAAGCTTATAATTTTTTCTGTTAAATCCTTAACGGCACAAAGGCTCACTTTCCGACGCCATTGGATATTAAATCAGCGCGGTATAACGTGCCGCTAAAAACAAAAAAGCAAGGAAAAAGAGAGAAGCGAAAAAGTTCCTCTCTTTTCTCTTGCTCTTTAAAACGCTCAGCGTTAAAAAAACAACAACACACTCAATTTTATTCGAGTATATTTGATGTTATATAATCAACACCCCATTCGGCTAATCGTTCCGCGTCTTCTTTTTTATCAACAGTCCAACAATTAACCTTCAAACCCGCATCATGCAGAATATCAACAGTCTGCTTGTTCAGTGCTCCGAAATAAACATCAACATCGATTTTATCCGCAATTAATTTTTCAATTGTTCCCTCTGTAAATTCACAAAAGAGGAACTGAGCCGACTGCTCGGGAAGTATGCTTCTTACTTTTAGCAAGTTTTGATAATTAAAGGAAATAAATGTAGTGTATTCTAAGTATCCGTAATTTTTTATAATATCAACAAATCGAGCGGTTTCTTCGTCGGTAAAATCCGATTTCAATTCCAGCACACAATGCTTATCGTATTTTTTGCAAATACTGATATAATTCTCCAAGGTGCAAGGACGTAAATCTTCCCTGTTCTTGGTGCCGTCCTTGTCGAAAAGAACTACATTCTGCAAAACCGACAAGCTAACCGACTCAACACAAATATTCTCACCGGCAACACGATTAAGATCGTTGTCGTGATTAACAACAAATTTACCGTCAGCAGTTTTATGAATATCCGTTTCGATACCGTAATAGGAGCGATTACCGGCAGCAACAAAAGCCGCGTTTGTATTCTCCGTTTCCAGTCCCGAAAGGCCCCTATGCGCTACGACGAGAGTTTTGTTTTTGTTGAATTTTATTGTATCCATACTGTACACCCAAAAATATTATTTTCAATCACAGTATAACAACGAATAGCAGTTGTCAATACGATTGGGTTTTTGATTTCTTCCTGATTATACCATATAGTCGGTTGGGTTGCAAGATTATAATTAAACCTTGCCGGCACGTAAAACCTCAATCACAACGCAACATTTTCCGAAAGCTTGGGCTCATGTCTTGAAAAAGCAGGGATTTCTGCGATTTGGTTTTAACATATCTCTGTTTTTCCTTCATATACGGTCTCTGTCGGGCCGGTCATTTTAACGGTATTATCGGATTCAATTTCAATTTTCAGCGTGCCTCCGTCAAGCACTACGGAAACAGTCTCATCATAGTTGCACCGCTTGGCCACAATCGCCGCCATCACGGATGCACAGGCGCCGGTGCCGCAAGCCATCGTAACACCGCTGCCTCGTTCCCATACCCGCATACGCAGTTTATCGGTCCCGAGCACTTCCACAAACTCCACATTCACGCCGTCGGGAAATTCAGGATGATGCTCAATTTTAGGGCCGAGTGTAGTCAGCGGCGCAGTTTCAATATCGTCAACAAAAATGACCGCATGGGGATTGCCAACCGATACGGGAATCAGAGATACCGTTTCGCCATCGACCGTTAACTTCATCGGGGGTTTCGTTTCTGCTTTTCCCATGTCCACGGTTACCGTTTTTACCTTGCCGTTTACGACCTGCAGCGTAAGATATTTAATACCCGATAACGTTTCGATGCTGAGAAACTTTTTATCGGTGTAGCCTTTATCGTAAACGAATTTTCCGACGCAGCGGATACCGTTACCGCACATTTTTGCTTCGCTTCCGTCCGCATTAAAGATACGCATTTTAAAATCAGCAATACCCGATTTTGAAATATAAATCATCCCATCCGAACCTGCGCCAAAATGCCGTTCGGACATCTTTTGCGAAAGCTCCGCAACGTTATCAGGCGCCTCTCCGTAAACATACAGATAGTCGTTTCCGAGACCGTGCATTTTCGTAAACTTCATGGATTTCACCTCATTTTGCATCAATCGTAGAGATACCGAGCGTGACCTCCTCCAACACGTCAAGAAGCATCCTTACTGTATCAAGAGAGGTCAACATGGTAATATTATTTTGTGCCGCACATTGGCGGATAGCGATACCGTCACCAAAGTGCTTACCGGAAAGAATGGCACGCGTATTGATAACATAGCTGACATAACCGGCACGGATGGAGTCCAACACTTCCTCGCTGCCTTCGCTGGGCTTATGACGGATACGGGTGCGGATACCGTGCGCTTTCAAAAATTCACCTGTAAGCGTGGTGGCTTCAATATTAAAGCCCATATTATAGAAACGGCGAACAAGCGGTAACGTTTCCTCTTTATCCTCGTCGGCAACGCTGACAACGACCGTTCCGTAGTTGCGAAGCGTAAGACCGGAGGCAACAATCGCCTTGTAAGC
>JBGVDX010000203.1:0-7281 GCA_045119575.1 Acutalibacteraceae bacterium | reverse complement strand
CAGGGAAGCCTCGCGAGCCTCAACGGGGTTGATAACATATTTCTTAATCTCAGCAAGCGCTTTTTCGGTTACGTTGCCGTAGATAAGGTAAACACGGGCGGTACGCACGGTAGGACGCTCGCCCTGAGATATAATTTGGATACACTGGGCGGCGGAATCGGCGCGCTGGTCAAACTGACCGGGCAAATATTCAACCGCAAAGACGGCAGCACCGTCGGCATCTATATCGTCGGTTACGATATCAAGCTGAGGTTCGGAGAAAACCGTATTTTTTGCATAATCGAACAGCTCTTTGTCGATGTTTTCGACGTCGTAGCGGTTAATTAAGCGGATATCGTCAATGGCGTCAAGCTGTAAAAGTCCTTTTACGTCGGCAAGCAGGGCTTTCGCCTCGTTGGCAAGCTCCTTTTTCTTTTCAACATACACACGGTAAACCATTTTTTATTTCTCCTCCTTTGCCGCAAGGGCACGCTGTCCGATATCGTGACGGAAATAGGCGTTTTCAAATTTAATTTCGGGGACAAGGCTATATGCTTTGTTAACGGCGCCCTTTAAGGTATCGTCAACCGCAACGGCGCCGAGCACTCGTCCGCCCGCGGTAAGCAGTTTTCCGTCCTCAATTTTGGCGCCTGCTACATACACCTCGCCGTCGATTTCGGTCGGGATTGTAAGCTCAAAGCCGGTTTCGTATTTTTGCGGATATCCGTTAGACGCCATAACAACACAGCAAGCCGATTTATCCGAAAATTTAACCATTTCCTCGGTCAAAGTGCCGTTAGTGGTGGCTTCCATAATTTCAAAAAGGTCGCTTTCAAGAAGCGGCAAAACAACCTGAGTTTCGGGGTCGCCGAAACGGCAGTTATATTCGATTACCTTCGGGCCCTTTTCGGTAAGCATTAATCCGAAGTAAAGGCAGCCCTTAAACGTGCGGTTTTCGGCGGTCATCGCGCGAACGGTGGGCAGGAAAATAGTTTCCATGCAAATGTCGGCAATTTCCTTTGTATAATACGGGTTGGGGGCGATAGTACCCATGCCGCCGGTGTTAAGTCCCGTGTCTCCGTCCCCTGCACGCTTATGGTCCATAGACGAAATCATCGGTACAACGGTTTTTCCGTCGGTAAAGGATAAAACCGATACCTCGGGGCCTGTCAAAAATTCCTCAACGACAATGCGGTTGCCGCTTGCACCGAAAACCTTATCTTCCATAATCGAACGAACGGCGTCAACGGCGTCCTCACGGGTTTCGGCGATAATTACGCCTTTACCGAGAGCAAGTCCGTCCGCCTTAATTACGGTAGGGATAGGCGCGGTTTCAAGATATTTTACGGCGTCCTCGGCGTTATCGAAAATTTCGTATTGTGCGGTAGGAATACCGTATTTTTTCATAAGATTTTTAGAAAAAACCTTACTTCCCTCGATTATAGCGGCGTCGGCATTGGGCCCAAAGCACGGTACGCCGATTTTATTAAGCGCGTCAACGCAACCGAGCACAAGCGGGTCATCGGGAGCAACAACAGCGTAGTCGATTTTGTTCTCTTTTGCAAAATTTACAATGCCGTCGATGTCCTTTGCGCCAATATTAACGCAGGTAGCGTCAGCGGCTATACCGCCGTTTCCGGGGAGAGCAAAAATTTCGGTTACTTTTTCGCTTTTCTTTAATTTTTTTATGATTGCGTGTTCACGGCCACCGCCGCCGACAACCATTATTTTCATATCAATCACCCAAAATAATCAGATTAATGATGGAACAGTCTCATTCCGGTAAACGCCATTACCATGCCGTATTTGTTGCAGGTATCGATTACAACGTCGTCACGGATTGAGCCGCCGGGTTCGGCAATATAAGTTACGCCGCTCTTGTGAGCGCGTTCGATATTATCGCCGAACGGGAAAAATGCGTCGGAGCCGAGCGCAACGCCCGAAACAGAGTCAAGGAAGGCTCTTGCTTCCTCGTCGGTAAGGGGTTCCGGCTTAGTTGTAAAGTATTTTTGCCAATTTCCGTCGGCGCAAACGTCCTCTTCGTTCTTGTTAATATATCCGTCGATAACATTATCGCGGTCGGGACGACCGAGGGTCGGCAAGAAAGGCAGGTTAAGCACCTTTTCGTGTTGACGAAGGAACCATGTGTCGGCCTTGCTGCCCGCAAGACGGGTACAATGGATACGGGACTGCTGTCCGGCGCCAACACCGATTGCCTGACCGTCGACGGCGTAGCAAACCGAGTTGGACTGGGTATATTTAAGGGTGATTAACGCCACGATAAGGTCGCGCTTTGCGCTATCGGGCATATCTTTATTTTCAGTAACGATTTTTTCAAGGAGCGCATTGTTGATTTCAAAGTTGTTTCTTCCCTGTTCAAAAGTAATACCGAACACGGTTTTGCGTTCAATTACTTCGGGGACATAATTCGGGTCGATTTCAACAATATTATAGTTTCCGTTGCGCTTGGATTTAAGAATTTCAAGGGCCTCGGGCTCATAGCCGGGGGCAATAACGCCGTCGGAAACCTCACGCTTAATCATCATAGCGGTTTTAACGTCGCAAACGTCGGAAAGGGCAACAAAGTCGCCGAAAGAGCACATACGGTCGGTGCCTCTTGCACGGGCGTAGGCGCAGGCAAGCGGAGATTCGTCAAGGCCTTCGATATCGTCGCAGAAGCAGGCCTTTTTAAGAGTATCGGAAAGCGGAATTCCGACAGCGGCAGAGGTCGGGCTTACGTGCTTAAACGAGGTTGCGGCGGGCAAGCCCAAAGCCTCTTTAAGCTCCTTGACAAGCTGCCATGCATTGAAAGCGTCAAGAAAGTTAATATAGCCGGGTTTTCCGCAAAGAATTTTAATCGGGAGTTCGCCGTTTTCCATGAAAATACGGGACGGCTTTTGGTTGGGGTTACAGCCGTATTTAAGTTCGAGTTCGTTCATCTCTCTTAACCTCCGATAGTGTTTTTATTAATAAGTCTTTCCTCCGACTGACCGCTTGCAAGGTCAACGTAGCGGACATAAAGAGAAATCTTATTATTTTCGTCAAGGTTTTCCCAAATATCGTTTGTGAAAGCGTCAATATCGTTAGGAATTTCTACTCGCTCGGGCTCGCCTTGGAAGGTCGGGATGGGGTTGCCGTCGGTTACATAAGTATGGATAAAGTGGCCGAGGCCCGCCTTTGACGGGTAATCAAAGGTATAACGAGCACAGTCGCTGCCCTCGGCGTCAAGGCTTTTAAGAATGCTCATTTTGTAGCCGAAGTTGCCCTTATCAAAGGTAAGCATACCGCTGATACGGGGGGTGAGGTTGGGAGCGTCGGGCTCAAACTCACGGGTTGTAAGGGCAAGAGAAAAATCCTCGCCACGGGAAACAAAATCGTAAATCGTGTCGGTTTGGTCGCCGTTGGTTACGATAAGGTTGTTTTCGTATTCACGGACAGCTGCGTATATAATGAGGGACGGGTCCTCTACCTTTGATACGTCAAACGGCTCGGTAAAAACGGCGTTATCCTTTACGGTAAATACGCGGTTACGGCTGTTTTCGCTGCGTCCCATGATAAAATAAGCGATTGCGGCTTTGGTTCCGTCGGCGGTTTTACCGATTACGATTCCACGACCGACATAAGGGTTGCCGTTAATGCGCTCGCCCATTGATTTTACTTCGTATATATTCATCAGTTTTGCTCCTTTTCTTCAGCTATCTTTTTTGAAACAAGCTCGGCCGCTTTCGGCAGCATAATCCACTCGGCCTGCTCCATTACGCGCTTTTGTAAAATTTCGGGAGTATCGCCGTCAAGTATTTCAACGGCTTTTTGCATTATAATTTCGCCGCCGTCGGGAATTTCGTTTACGAAATGAACCGTAGCGCCCGTTACCTTTACGCCGTAGTCAAGCGCCGCCTCATGCACGCGGAGGCCGTAAAAGCCCTCTCCGCAAAAGGACGGGATAAGCGACGGGTGGACGTTAATAATGCGTTTTTCAAAATGAGAAATAAAATTCTCGCTTAAAATGCACATAAAGCCCGCCAAAATAACAAGCTCTATACCGTTGTTTTCAAGGCATTCGATTATGCGCGTTTCAAACTCGGCTCTGTCGGCACAGGTCTTTTTTTCGACAACGGCGGTCGCTATGCCCGCGTTTTCGGCGCGGGTTAAGGCGTATGCGTCGGCTTTATTAGAAAGCACAAGCGAAATTTCGCCGCTTTTTATAATGCCGCTTTTTTCGGCGTCGATTAAAGCCTGTAAATTCGTTCCGCCGCCCGAAACAAGGACGGCTATTTTGGTTTTTGTCAGCATATTGTAACCTTTTCTTCCGAACGGACAATTTCGCCCATTACGTATGCATCTTCGCCGTTTTCTTTAAGGGTAGCAAGGGCTACGTCGACGTCCTCTTTCTTTACAACGACGCACATACCTACGCCCATGTTAAAGGTATTGAACATATCACGTTCGGGGATATTGCCCGTTTTTGCGATAAGGTCGAAAATCGGTAAAATGCGAAGCGCGGAACGGTCAATCTTTACGCCGAAGCCTTCGGGTAAGCTGCGCGGAATGTTTTCGTAAAAGCCGCCGCCCGTAATATGAGAAATTGCGCGAACGGTAGCCTTTTCAAGCAAAGCAAGGATAGGTTTAACGTAAATCTTGGTCGGGGTAAGCAAAGCCTCGGCAATTGATTTGCCGCCGAGCTCGGCCACGGGAGCGGATAAATCCTTTTCGCCGACGCCGAAAACCTTACGTACAAGGGAGAAACCGTTGGAATGAACGCCGGTAGACGGCAAGGCAATCATAACATCGCCCTCTTCCATGGATTTCGGATTTAAGATTTTCTTTTTATCAACTACGCCTACCGCAAAGCCGGCGAGGTCGTATTCGTCAACCGGATAGAAGCCCGGCATTTCGGCCGTTTCGCCACCGATAAGTGCGGCGCCGCTTTGAACGCAGCCTTCGGCTACACCAGAAACGATAGCGGCGATTTTTTCGGGAACGTTTTTACCGCAAGCGATATAGTCAAGGAAGAAAAGCGGTTTTGCGCCGCAGCAAATAACGTCGTTTACGCACATAGCAACACAGTCGATTCCGACGGTATCGTGCTTATCCTGAACAAATGCGAGCTTAAGCTTTGTTCCTACGCCGTCGGTACCGCTTACGAGCACCGGCTTTTCCATCCCCTCAACGTCAAGCTCAAAAAGACCGCCGAAGCCGCCTACGTCGGAGCAGACGCCCGAGGTTATTGTTCTGGCGATATGCTGTTTCATCAGTTCTACAGCCTTGTATCCGGCGGTAATGTCAACGCCGGCGGCTGCGTAGCTTTCAGATTTTGAATTTAACATAACTTTTTAACCCTTTCCGTTCCAGCAATAGGTGCAAAGACTTTCGCGGTCCATGCCGATTGCCTTAATAACTCCCTCAAGTGATTGATATTCCAAAGAGGCAAAATTAAACTTGTCACAAATTGCTTTTCGCATACGTTTGCCTCGCTCGGTTTGAGCGTCGCTGTATTCGTCGATATATTTAAGTCCCTCTTCGCCCTCCAGCTCAACGATAGTAGCTCTTGTAATAAGCTCCATTTCGCTTGTTGCGCGGGAGAAGTTGAGGTATTTACAGCTGTACATAATGGGCGGGCAGGCGGAGCGCATATGCACTTCCTTTGCGCCGTTTTCGTAAAGAAATTCGACCGTTTCACGAAGCTGAGTTCCGCGGACGATTGAGTCGTCAACAAAAAGCAGCTTTTTATCCTTAATCAGGTCGTTTACCGGAACTTGTTTCATTTTTGCAACGCGGTTGCGTTCGGTTTGGCTCGACGGGATAAAGCTGCGCGGCCACGTCGGAGTGTATTTTATAAACGGGCGGGCAAAATGAATTCCGCTTTCGTTTGCGTAGCCGATTGCGTGAGGTGTTCCCGAATCGGGTACGCCGCCGACATAGTCGATATCGGCCGCATGTCCGCATTCCTTGTCGTGCTGAGCCATGATTTTTCCGTTTATGTAACGCATGACTTCGACATTTATTCCCTCGTAATCGGAGGTGGGATAGCCGTAATATGTCCAGAGGAAGGCACAAACCCTTTTCTGCTTATTCGGTTTTTCAAGCTGGGTTATGCTGTCGGCGGTAAGCTCAACAACCTCGCCCGCGCCAAGTTCCCGTTCCTTAACGTAACCAAGCTTTTCGCACGAGAAGGATTCAAAGCATACGCAGTGGCCGTCATCGCATTTCCCGATAATCATCGGAATACGTCCCATTTTATCCCTTGCGGCGATAATGGAGCCGCCCTCTTTTAAAATAAGAATTGACGCCGTACCGTCGATTGATTCCTGCGCAAACTTTATACCGTCGGTAAAATTGCTTTTTTGGTTAATAAGCGCGGCTATAAGCTCGGTCGAGTTGATTGCGCCGCCGGTCATTGTAGAAAAATGACCGCCGCTGAAAGAAAGATATTGCTTTATAAGCGCTTCGGCGTTGTTGATTATTCCTACGGTTATAATGGCGTAGGTGCCGAGGTTTGAACGGATAAGAAGCGGTTGCGGGTCGCTGTCGCTTATACAGCCGATAGCGGAATTACCCTGCATTTCCTCAAAAATATGCTCAAACTTTGTACGGAAGGGAGAGTTTTCGATATTGTGAATATCGCGTTGAAATCCCTTTTCGCTGTTGAAGGACGCCATGCCTCCGCGTCGTGTTCCCAAATGTGAATGATAGTCAGTACCGAAAAATACGTCGGCAATGACATCTCGGTTGCATACTGCACCGAAAAAGCCACCCATTTATAATGCCCCCTGATAAAATTAAAGTTTTTCCGAAATGTGCTTGTCCTTTTCTAAAACGGCGGCACTGTCGGCGGCGCGTTTTTCGTCAAGCTTCTTTGCAAGAGTGTCGTCGCTTATTGCGAGCATTTCAATACAAAGCAAAGCGGCGTTTGCGGCGCCGTTAACCGCTACGGTTGCAACCGGAATACCGGTAGGCATTTGTACCGTAGAAAGTAAGGCGTCAAGTCCGCCGAAGTTACCCGAAAGAACGGGTATACCCACAACCGGTAAGGTTGTATTTGCGGCAAAGGCGCCGGCAAGATGAGCCGCCATGCCCGCCGCGGCAATTATTGCGCCGAAGCCGTTTTTTCTAGCGTTTCGGGCAAAATCGGCGGCCTCGTTAGGTGTGCGGTGCGCAGAGTAAACGTGTACCTCGTAAGGTACCGAAAAGCTTTCGAGCACGTCGGTAGCTTTTTTTACTACGGGCAGGTCGCTGTCGCTGCCCATGATTACGGCGATTTTTTTCATAAATAAACCTCCTGTTTAAACACAAAAAGACGCA
>JBGVDX010000202.1:0-1662 GCA_045119575.1 Acutalibacteraceae bacterium | reverse complement strand
CAGCCAAGCCTTCACGTGCTCTCCGGGTAATTCATGCTCATACGGCTCAAGAGTATTATCAATATCGAGTATAACACCTTTGATATTGTTTTCTTTTAAGAATTCAACTGTAGCCTCGTCAAAGGTTTTGAATCTAAAATCGGGTTGAAGTGTAAACATATTTTAACCTTTCGGTACACATACGACTTGTTTTGAATACTAACAATACAATAATACCAAAAAACAAACAAAATGTCAACATAAAACACCAACAGAAACAAATATTTAAATTTGATGAAAATTCCAAAGCTGCGTAGTATCCCTTTGCAGTAAAACAAATAACTACAAACTAAAAATACAATATCAAAAGGACCGATGAGCTTTCTCTTCGGTCCTTTTTGTGTCAAGAAATTTTGTAGTCAATTTGTTTTGCTTGATTACCGATTTTCAATTACAGCGCGTCTGTAAGCGGCAGCGCGCTCTACGTATTTAACGAATGCGCTTGCGATCGCTTTTTCATTATCGCCTGCGCCCTTAACGAACGAGCTTATATGATAGCTTCCGCCATTACCAAAGGTAATAGTTTCTGCGAGAACGTATGCATAAACGTCAAGCTCTACGTAAGTGCCGTTTGAATCCGTACCGCTTACAGTATTAAGCTTTCTTCCGTTAGCGTAGAATTCAAGGCTTGTATTGGCAGTATAGAATCTTATCGAAGGTGTTGCGTCAAGGTTAAGCGTTACCTCGGTAACAACGCCGCCGTTGTTGTCCTCGGTCTCGCCGCTCGTAGTAGGAGTGCCTACGTAGTCGCCAATGATGGATTCAATAAGAGTATTTACTCTTGCGATCTCCTCAGCGCTGTTGTTCGAAGCAAAGCCCGAATAATTATACGCTGCCTTGATATATGCAAGAACATCCTTTACAAGCGTTATTTCAACGTCGGTCGCATTTGCATTGTTAAGAAGCTTTGCTGCGTACTTGGGAATTGAGAAGTTGAAGGTTGTTTTTGCATTCGTATCGCCAACCGTGATGCTTGATATGAGCTTAACGTCCTTTGCGGCTTCGGAAGAGCCGAGAGGTACGGCTACAATATAATATTCACCGTCATCAATAACTATGGATTTTCCGCCGTAAGCATTGTTTTGACTGTATTTTGTACCGTTTAACTCAAATGCGTTTGTATAATTTACAGGCACATACACGTTTATGATAAGCTCATTTGCCAGCGTAATACTCATTTTAGGCGCATAATCTATATCGGCCAAGCTTGTCGGTCTGAGTCTGTACGTCGTAGTGCCGTTTGCTTCTGAAACCTTAACGAATACAAGTTCTCCTCCGTTTATGGTTTTATCCGGAAGATTTGCTCCGCCAATCATAGTAAATGCCGGGTAATTACCGTTTTCGGTTCTTCCAAACGTAACCTTGCTTGTAGCGGTGCCATTTTTAGAAAGAGTGAAGCTTTCGCCGTTGAGAATGAACTCGCCGCCGTTTACCGTTACGTTTGTATGAATATTAGCGTTACCGAGATTGAACCAAGTCATTTCACCGGGAGCTGCCGAGAAATCGAAGGTACACTCGTTGAATATAACCTCGGGATTAGCAGGAACGCCGGTTGAATATCCTGCAAGGAAATTCGTAGTATTTGAGGATGCTATAAATTTAACGTTACTAAAGCTATGAATA
>JBGVDX010000201.1:0-2664 GCA_045119575.1 Acutalibacteraceae bacterium | reverse complement strand
GTTATAAGCTCCACGCCCGCTTTTATGGAGTTTTACCGCAAAAAGCTCACGGAAAACGGCGACTTTTTTTTTGAGGCAACAAAGTCGTTTAAGAAAAACAAATTTGAGATTTGGGCGGACAGCTATAAAAAATCAAAAGCCGACATATCGGGAATAGACGGCGAGCTTAAAAAATGGTATGATTTAAAAGAAATTTTCGTTGTAAAACGACACGAAGGAATTGAACTTTTAAATCAACCGGAGGAACTTTTGGCTTTGCTTAAGAAGGAATATAAATCGCTTAGCAAATTTTACGATTTTCTGCACGAAGCAGCCACAGAATTTAATATGGAGAATATAAAATGAAAAAAATCGAAATGTTTACCGACGGCGCTTGTTCGGGGAACCCCGGACCGGGAGGTTGGGGCGCTATACTCCGTTACGGTAAAACCGAAAAAGAGCTTTGCGGCGGCGAGGCCGATACAACCAACAACCGTATGGAGCTAACGGCGGTCATTGAAGGCCTGTCTGCGCTTAAAGAGCCGTGTGAGGTTGAATTATACACTGACTCAAAATATGTCTGCGACGCCGTTTTAAAAAGATGGGTTTATTCATGGAAAGCAAACGGCTGGAAAAAAGCAGACAAAAAACCCGCTCTTAACATAGACCTGTGGGAGAAATTACTCACGTTGCTTGATGAACATAAGGTCAATTTCAACTGGATTAAGGGTCACGCAGGTCACGACGAAAACGAAAGATGCGACAAAATGGCGGTTGAATGCTCGCAAAAATATAAATAAAAGAAAGAATACATGAAAATATTTTTATATACAGGGTTGAAATGGAAAAAAGTAAGTAATATAATAGAAATGTTTTAAATTATAAGGATGGTGTAAACCTTGCACAGATTTGTTTATGCTGATAATTCGGCTACAACTAAAATTTCTAAAAACGTTCTTGACGCCATGCTTCCCTATTTTACCGAAGGCTACGGAAACCCGTCCAGCCTTTACGCTCTCGGTCAGGAAGCCCGCGCCGCCATTGACGAAGCGCGTCACAAGGTTGCGGTTGCGCTGGGCGCCGGCAAGGACAACGAAATATATTTTACTTCAGGCGGTAGCGAAGCCGACAACTGGGCTATTAAGGGCGTTGCTCACGAAATGGCCAAAAAAGGCAAGAAGCATATTGTTTCAACTAAGTTTGAACATCATGCCGTTCTTCATACCCTTGACGCACTTCAAAAAGAAGGTTTCGAAATCACTTTACTCGACGTTCACGAGGACGGTTTAGTTCGTGTAGACGAGCTTAAAGCCGCTGTAAGAGAAGATACCGCGCTTGTCACCGTTATGTTCGCAAACAACGAGATAGGCACCATACAGCCTATTGCCGAAATCGGCGAGTTTTGCCGTGAAAAGGGCATCTTGTTCCATACCGACGCTGTTCAGGCGGTAGGAAACGTTGAAATCAATGTTCAGGACATGAAAATCGACCTGCTTTCCCTTTCGGCGCATAAAATTCACGGGCCGAAGGGTGTCGGCGCTCTTTATTGCCGCAACGGAATTAGGATTGAAACCCTTATTAACGGCGGCGCTCAGGAGCGCAGCAAACGCGCAGGCACCGAGAATACAGCCGGTATAGTAGGCTTAGGCGTTGCAATTACCGACGCCGTAAGCGACATTAACGCAAGATGTGAAAAACTAAAGGCGTTACGTGATCGTTTTATAGACGGTGCGCTTAAGATAGAACGCTCGCGTCTTAACGGCGACAGAGAAAAGCGACTCGCAGGCAGCGCAAATCTTTGTTTCGAAGGCATTGAGGGCGAAAGCCTACTGCTTTGGCTTGACCATAACGGAATTTGCGCTTCATCCGGTTCCGCTTGCACTTCGGGTTCGCTTGACCCGAGCCACGTGCTGCTTTCCATTGGGCTTCCCCACGAAATTGCTCACGGCTCATTACGCATTTCCTTCTCCGACGAAAACACGGTAGAGGATGTTGACCATATACTGAAAGTACTTCCCGAAATTATTGATAAGCTCCGTGCTATGTCTCCGCTTTGGGAAAGAATTAAGAAAGAAGAAAAAGGTGAATAAAGATGTATACAGAGCTTGTTATGGACCATTTTACAAATCCCCGTAATGTTGGTGAAATCGCCGACGCCGACGGTATAGGCGAAGTCGGTAACGCTAAATGCGGCGATATCATGAAAATGTATATCAAGGTTAAAGACAACGTTATTACCGACGTGAAGTTCAAAACCTACGGCTGCGGTTCCGCAATCGCAACCAGCTCAATTGCTACCGAAATGATTAAGGGTCACACCATTGAAGAAGCTTTACAGCTTTCCAACAAGGCGGTTGTTGAAGCTTTGGGTGGACTTCCCGCTCATAAAATTCATTGTTCGGTACTTGCTGAACAGTCAATTAAAGCGGCTATTGCTGATTACTACACTCGTCAGGGCATCGACCCTGAGCCGATTGTAGGCAAAATTCCTGATTGTGAAGACGGTCACTGCCATTAATTGAGGTACAGGCTATGGAATACACATATAAAACTAAAGGTACTTGTGCAAGAGAGATTAGTTTTGAGGTTGAGGACGGCAAAATAAAAAACGTAAGTTTTTTCGGCGGTTGCAATGGTAACTTGCAAGGTATCGGCGCTTTGGTTGAGGGAATGGAAATTGACGAG
>JBGVDX010000200.1:0-18255 GCA_045119575.1 Acutalibacteraceae bacterium | reverse complement strand
GAGGCTCAAACAATGAAAAAAACAGGAAGACATTGGTTTTTCATTGTTGCGATACTGATTTTCGTGCTTACATACTGTGCGTTCTTCGGTATCACCAATTACTACGGTGACAAAGAAATCGTCTATGTTAAAAGCGCCGACGATATCCGCTGGGGTATTGATATCCGCGGCGGCGTTGAGGGCGTTTTCTCCCCCGAGGGAGTTAAAACCGAGGACGTTACCGTAAAACAGCTTGAAGACGCTGAAACGGTTATCAAAAACCGTATGATAGGCCAAGGAATTACCGACTACGAAACCTACGTCGATTCCCGCAATAAGCAGGTTGTCGTTCGTTTCCCGTGGTCGTCCGATACTCAGGATTACGACGCAGCGGCCGAGATTAACAAGCTCGGTGAAACCGCCGTTATCACCTTCCGCGAGGGCAATCAGGACCCCGAAGGTAACGTCGTACTTAAGGGCGCCGCCGACATCAAATCGGCTACCGCCGTATATGACCAAGACGGCAAACCGCAGGTACAGCTTGAGCTGACCAGCGCAGGTAAGGGCAAGTTTGCCGAGGCCACAAGCCGCCTTGCCGGTACGGGATACATATCCATTTACCGTGACGACGTTTGTATTTCATATCCGCAGGTTAACTCCGCCATTACCGATGGACATGCCGTTATTTCGGGCGACGGAATGACCGCAGAGGACACAACCGAGCTTGCCAGCGAAATTAACGCAGGCGCGCTTCCCTTTGCTCTTTCAATCGACGATTCCAAGATTCAGGTTGTAAGCGCAACCCTTGGCGAAGAAGCTCTTAACGTTATGATTATTGCGGGCGTTATTGCCTTTGCTGTAATTTGTATCATCATGCTTGTTCGTTACAGATTGCCCGGTCTTGTTGCATGTATTGCGCTCCTTGGTCAGGTTGGCGGAATGATTGCCTGCTCGACCAAGTTCTTCCCCGGCACCGACAGCTTTACTCTTACAATCCCCGGTCTTGCCGGTATCATACTTTCAATCGGTATGGGCGTTGACGCCAACGTTATTACCAACGAACGTATCCGCGAGGAAATTAAGAAGGGCAAAACCATCAGCGGCGCTATCAACGCCGGCGGCAAAAACTCCATCGCCGCTATTATCGACGGTAACATGACCAACGTTATCGTTTCGGTAATTCTTATGGGCGCTTTCGGCCCCTCCGACAGCATTTTTGCTAAAATATTCAGCTTTATTTTCAGCCCGTTCGGCGCCTCGGTAACCGGCTCCATTTACTCCTTCGGTTACACCTTGCTTGTCGGCGTTATCCTTAACTTTGTAATGGGCGTTTTGGCGGCACAAATCATGCTTAAGTCGCTTTCAAGCTTCAAATGCCTTAGAAAGCATTGGCTTTACGGCGTGAAAGCCGAAAAAGCCGAGGAGGTGATGTAAGATGTTGAAAAAGGGAATTAATTTTATCGGCAACATCAAAAAGTACATCATCATCAGCGTAGCTATTATGTTGATAGGCGTTATTACGACCGTTGTTTTCGGCCCCGTTTTGGATATCCAGTTTAAGGGCGGTACAAAGCTCAGCTATTCTTACACCGGCGACATTAAATTTGCCGACGCCGAAAAGGCTTTGAAGGATGTTTTCGAAGCGGATTATACCGTTTCGGGCAGCTCGGATTTTTCCGGCGACGCTAAGAAATTGATAATTTCGCTTAGCACCAACGTTTCCACCGAAACGGTTGACGCCGCCGAAAAAGCGCTTCAGGACACCTTTAAGGACAACCAAATCGAAAGCAGCGAGGTTATCTCGGTAGAGGCTTCGGTTGGTTTGCGTTTCTTCCTTAAGGCGCTCGTATCCGTCTTAATTGCTTGGATTTTGGTTATTGTTTACGTCGGCGTTCGTTTCCGTAAAATCGGCGGCGTATCCGCGGGTATTACGGCGCTTATCGCCTTGGTACACGACATACTTATCGCGTTCTTCATTTGCGTTATCTTCCGTTTGCCCATTGACGCAAACTTCATCGCCGTTGTTCTTACCTTGCTCGGTTACTCGCTTAACAGCACAATTATTATTTACGACCGTGTTCGCGAAAACCGCCGCATGTTCGGCAACAAGCTTACTCTTGGCGAGCTTGTTAACAAGTCCAACAACGAAACCCTTACACGTACCATCATTACCTCGCTTTCTACCTTACTTGCGGTAGTCGTTGTATTGGTTGTTGCCGAGATTAAGGGACTTACCTCTTTGCGTTCCTTCACAATTCCGCTCGCCGCAGGTATCATTTCGGGTTCGTATACTTCGATTTGTCTTGCTCCCTGCATTTGGGCTAAGTGGAAGGAAAGACAGGCCGCAAAAGCCGTTGATAACCACGGCAAGAAAAAGAAATAATTTTTATACGAAAAGAAACCTCTTTGCGTAAAATTAAAGAGCTCTGTCATGTGACAGGGCTCTTTTTTATACTGTAATGTAGTGGGTTCGTTGTAGCCGCGCCCGATTTTGGGGCGGGGGATTGTGCCCATGAGAGGAGGGTTGCGCCCGATTTTCGGGGCGGTGCGTGACACGGTGCTGAGGCGGGGCGAGGCGGCTTTCGGGGCGAGCATGACACGGTGCTGAGGTGGGGCGAGGCCGATTTTCGGGGCGAGGGCTGCGCCCATGAGGGAAATGCCGTGAAAAAACAAAATCGCCCCACGAGTGGGAAAGTGCCACAATGAAATTTCCCTCGAAGAGGGAAATGCCGCGAAAATAAAAAAAATCACCCTACGAGCGGAAAGCGCCACGAAAAACAAAATAGCCCAAAGAGGAAAATTTCGCAAAAAAAAGCCCAAAGAGGAAAATTTCACGAAAAAATAGCCCGAAGAGGAAACATTACTTCCTTTTCGGGCGCTTTTTTATCAATAACCGCGTTCTTTGAGGTCGGAGACAAGCGAAACGTAAAACTCTCGAACGTCAAAACCCTTAATATTATCTCGGAAAAGGTCGGTAACGTCGGCGTGGGAAATCCCGCGCTTGCCCGTTGTAGTGAGCAGGGTATACTTGTTACCGAAATAAAAGGATTTTTCGCCGACAACGCTGTCGTTCGGGCCGTCAAAATATTTTGCGATAGGGTATGCCATGTTAAGCGGAAATTGGCCGTGGCCTGCCGACCGCATTACCGAGCCGACGCTTTGACAAAAAATATCCTTCGGCACCGTCATGGCTCTGTCCCTCGGGAAACAAACCGCAGAGGTGAGGTCGTTGACGGCGGCAAGAAAATCGGGGTTTTTGTCGCCCAGCTTTTTAAGCGTTGTGTTATATGTTTTGGCGAGCTTAGCTTGCACCGACGGCGGAATTTTTTTCAACAAATAGTCGGCGAAAAGACAACCTCGGTGGGGCGAATTTATGGTTGTAAGCGAGGCGACATACGGGCCGAGCCCCAAATAATGAATTGCGTAGCGGGCGTCGATGCCGCCCTTTGAATGGGCGATAATGTTGACCTTTTGGCATCCCGTTTCGTTAACAATATTTAAAATTCGCTCCTTTAACTCGGCCGCACTGTCGGCAACCGCCAACGCCGATTGGTGTTCGCCGTAATAAACCGTGGCGCCGTTTTTTTCAAGCTCGGCGGGGATACGACCCCAATAATTAAGCAGCTTTGCGTCGCGGAAAAAGACGCCGTGGATAAGGATAATCGGATATTTGGTCGCACAAACCCGCAAGCTTTTGCGGGAAAGGTTCATCAAATGCTTTTTCGTTTCGTAGCGACATTCCTCGCCGACGATTTGGATTATGCGTAAAAGGAAAATTATATTCGCAAGCGGAATAAAGGCGCAAATTATTCCGATAACACGTTCCTTAATTCCCAACTGAACCGACGTAGTATACACGACGAGAATACCGTTCCAAAAAATTATTGCGTGGGCAAGAAAGGCGGTAAGCAAACTATAAAAAAACATCATCCATCTTGTTTCGCCCGAAAGAAAAAGCGGCAAGAAAATATGGTAAACTATGGACGGAATTATGCTCATTATAAAAATTACAAGCAGCTTTACGCCGTGGTTACACACGTTAGTCCGAAAATTCGGGAAGTTGGCGGGCGAAAAAAGAGTAAGCAGGTTCGCGACAATAAAAAGCAGGGTGATGGGCAAAATTACGCGGGGAAAGGCGTTCATAAGCAAAAAGGAATTACAACAAAAACAAAGAATAACGGCGTTGAAAATAAAAACAACCGTTTCAATCGGCTTTTTTGAAATAAGCATCTAAAAAACTCCTTTCCACGTAAATGTTATGCCTTAATTTTACCACGATATACCACGCAAAACAAGTATATTCTTGACCGATAAAAACAGCCCAACCGAATTTTCGGTCAGGCTGTTACTTTTACTTATTAAGAAATTCTTTTATATATTCGATTTGGGCGTTTACCGAGTCGGGGCCGGTTGAACCCGCCGAAATGCGCTTTTTGACGCAGGTTTCAAGCGAAATTTCGCCGTAAAGGTCGTTTTCGAACATTTCGTCGAACTGTTTATACCGTTCGAGCGGCATGTTTTCAAGCACAAGCCCGTTGTCGATACAAAACGCTACAATTTGGCCGACCGTTTTGTACGCCGAACGGAAGGGCATACCCTTTTTGGTCAAATAATCGGCAAGGTCGGTTGCGTTGATGAAGCCTTTGCCGGCGGCGGCGTACATGTTGTCGGGCAGCACCTTTAAGGTCGCAAGCATGGGCGTAAACACCTCTAAACACTTTTTAACGGTGTCAACGGCGTCAAAAATCGCCTCTTTATCCTCTTGCATATCCTTGTTATAAGCGAGCGGCAAGCCCTTTAATGTAGTAAGCAGCGCCATTAAATCGCCGTAAACTCTGCCCGTTTTGCCTCTTACAAGCTCCGCCATATCGGGGTTTTTCTTTTGCGGCATAATGCTCGACCCCGTTGTATAGCTGTCGTCAAGCTCGATAAATTTGAATTCCCAACTTGACCAAAGGATGATTTCCTCCGAAAAACGGGACAAATGCATCATAACCGTCGCAAAACAGCTTAAAAGCTCTATGCAAAAATCGCGGTCGGATACGCCGTCAATGCTGTTAAGCGCAATTCCGCTGAAGCCCAGACGCTCCGCCTCCCATTTGCGGTCGGTGTTGTAGGTTGTACCCGCCAACGCACAAGAGCCGATAGGACAGTTTTCGTACATTCTTTTGCAAGCGTCGTTCAAACGCTTAAGGTCGCGGGTGAACATCATGGCGTAAGCCAAAACGTGGTGGGCAAAGGTTATCGGCTGGGCACGCTGTAAATGCGTGTATCCCGGCATAATTGTGTCCTTATTATCGCTCGCCAAGTCAACAATGGCGCTAAGCAAAGCCTTTATTAAGCCGCCGATTTGGTCACATTCCGCCATTAAATACATACGGATATCAAGGGCCACTTGGTCGTTGCGGCTACGCGCGGTGTGCAGCTTTTTGCCCGCGTCACCTATGCGCTTGGTAAGCTCCGCCTCAACAAACATATGTATATCCTCGGCGTCAAAATCAAACGGCAACGCTCCGCTTTCGATATCCTCAAGTATGCCCGAAAGGCCCGCTTGAATTTGGGTTTCCTCCGCCTCGGTGATGATTCCCTGACGGCGGAGCATAATCGCATGAGCCATGGAGCCGATTATATCCTGCTTATACATGCGGCAGTCGAAATGGATAGATGAATTAAAATCGTCCGCCGTTTTGTCGAGCTGCTTTTCAAATCTGCCCGCCCACATTTTATCCATAAAAAATACCTACTCAGTCAATGTTATTTTTTGCCTTCATCTTGGCGCAAACCTTAATCGGCAATCCGTAAAGGTTGATGAATCCGGCGGAATCCTTTTGGTCGTAAACGTTGTCCTCGTCGAAGGTTGCGATTTCGGGGTCGTAAAGCGAATAGGGCGAGCATACTCCGGCGTTAATCATGTTACCCTTGTAAAGCTTTAAGGTTACGTCGCCGGTAACGGTTTTTTGGGTTTCCTTAACGAAAGCGAGAATTGCGTCGGTAAGGGGGCTGAACCACTGGGCGTTGTAAACCATTTCGCCGAGCTTTTGAGCAACCAGCGACTTGTAATGGGCGGTTTCCTTGTCAAGGCAGATGGTTTCAAGAACTTCGTGAGCCTTGTAAAGAATTGCACCGCCGGGGGTTTCGTATACGCCGCGGCATTTCATGCCGACAAGACGGTTTTCTACGATATCAAGAAGTCCGATACCGTTTTCGCCGCCAAGCTTGTTGAGGGTTTCAACCAACTCTACGGCGCCCATTTCCTTGCCGTCGATTGCGGTTGCGATACCCTTTTCAAAGTGGATTTTAACGTAGGTGGGCTTGTCGGGAGCCATTTCGGGGGAAACGCCCATTTCAAGGAAGCCCTCTTTATTGTAAAGCGGCTCGTTCATCGGGTCCTCAAGGTCAAGACCCTCGTGCGAAAGGTGCCAAATATTCTTGTCCTTGGAATAGTTGGTTTCTCTGTTTATCTTAAGCGGGATGTTGTGAGCCTCTGCGTACTCAATCTCCTCCTCACGGGATTTGATTGTCCACTCTCTCCACGGAGCGATAATCGGCATATCGGGGGCGAAAGCCTTTATAGCAAGCTCAAAACGAACCTGGTCGTTGCCTTTACCGGTACAACCGTGGCAAATTGCGTCGGCGCCTTCTTTAATAGCGATTTCGGCAATTCTTTTTGCGATAGGGGGACGCGCAAAAGCGGTTCCGAGCAAATAATCCTCGTACTTAGCGCCTGCCTGAACGCAGGGGAATACGTAATCTTCAAGGAATTCCTTTGTAAGGTCCTCGATGTAGATTTTTGAGGCGCCCGTCTTGATAGCCTTTTCCTCAAGACCTTCAAGCTCGCTTGCCTGACCTACGTTGCCCGAAACGGCGATAACTTCGCAGTTGTTGTAGTTTTCCTTTAGCCAAGGAATGATAATTGAGGTGTCAAGTCCGCCCGAATAGGCGAGAACAACCTTTTTGACGTCATTTTTATTCATAAATATACCTCCGTATGCATAAATATGCGGTTATTATGCAATTATATTAGCATATTATGCATAAATATTCAACAATTATTTGTATATAACCGGTATTTTCGTCACAGGTCACAGTTTTATGCGCGTTTGCAAGCACCCTTTATGCAAAATAACAATGAAGAGCGTGAATAAAAGGGGAAGCGCGTGAATAAAGGGGCGCCAACGGCGGTCCGCCCGTTGAAACCGCATAACCGTTGGGTTTGCGAAATAGGGATGGTTAGCGAAAACCGTCGGGTTAGCGAAATAGGGATGGTTAGCGAAAACCATCGGGTTTGCGACAAAGGGCGGAGATTTAATTTAAGGCGAATTATAAAATGCTGAACGCGACGACGATACCCGCAAATACGATAGACACCATCGAAAGAAGCTTAATCAAAATATTGATTGCGGGGCCGGCGGTGTCCTTGAACGGGTCGCCTACGGTGTCACCGACGACGGCGGCTTTATGCTGTTTACTGCCTTTGCCGTCGTGGGCGCCGCTTTCGATATATTTCTTTGCGTTGTCCCATGCGCCGCCCGAATTGGACATGAAAATCGCCAAAAGGAAGCCGGTTGCGGTTGCGCCCGCAAGCATGCCAACTACGCCGTGATAGCCGAGAATTAAGCCGACAACAATGGGCGCGATTACGGCAACGATACTCGGAAGTACCATCTCCTTAAGGCTTGCTTTTGTGCAAAGTCCGACGCACGAAGCGTAATCGGCTTCGGCCTTTCCGTCAATAAGTCCCGCAATTTCTTTAAACTGGCGGCGTACTTCGATAACAATTGATTGAGCCGCTTTGCCGACCGATTCCATCGTAAGCGCGGCGAAAATAAAGGGCAAGCAAGCGCCGATAAACAGTCCGACTAAAACGGTCGGGTTGGTGAGGTCGAAGTTGAAATCTAAATCGGTGCCGCCGACCTCTTTTACCTTATTAATATAAGACGCCATAAGCGCAAGGGCGGTAAGCGCGGCGGAGCCAATAGCGAAGCCCTTACCGGTTGCGGCGGTGGTATTTCCGAGCGAGTCGAGCGCGTCGGTGCGTTGTCTTACCTCGGGCTCAAGTCCCGCCATTTCGGCTATGCCGCCGGCGTTGTCGGCAACGGGGCCGTATGCGTCGGTGGCGAGGGTGATACCCAACGTGGAAAGCATACCTACGGCGGAAAGGGCGATTCCGTAAAGGCCGAGGTTAGCGTTTGCCGAGCCGCCCGAAGCGAAGTATGCCACCAAAATACAAGCGGCTACGATAACAATAGGAAGCGCAGTAGAAAGCATACCGAGGCCGAGACCGCCGATTATTATTGTAGCGGAGCCGGTTTCCGACTTTGCCGCCAATTTTCTTGTCGGCTTATATGTGTCGGAGGTGAAGTATTCGGTCGACTGGCCGATAAGCACGCCCGCCAAAAGTCCCGCCAAAATAGCGAAGTAGAGGCCGATAGAGTTAAATCCGTCAAGACAGAAGTATACAATCGGGAAGGCGGCAAGCGCAATAATAACGGCGCTGAAATTTGTGCCGCGGGAAAGAGATTTAAGCAACTCTTTTTGGCCGGCGTTTTCCTTGGTGCGGACGAGGAAGGTGCCGATAATAGAACAAACAATGCCTACCGCGGCAAGAAGCATGGGCACAGCCATGGCGTTAAAGTTGTCGATTCTTTCAACCGTACTGAAAGCGGTAACGCCCAAAGCGGATGCCGAGATAATAGAGCCGACATAGGATTCGTAAAGGTCGGCGCCCATTCCGGCAACGTCGCCTACGTTGTCGCCTACGTTGTCGGCGATAACGGCGGGGTTACGCGGGTCATCCTCGGGGATGCCGGCTTCTACCTTACCTACAAGGTCGGCGCCGACGTCGGCCGCCTTTGTGAAAATGCCGCCGCCTACACGGGCAAAGAGAGCCATTGACGAGGCACCCATGCCGAAAGTAAGCATAGCGCCCGTAATTTCGACCGCCGAAAGCTTAAACAAAAATTTAAGAATCATAAACCAAACCGAGATATCCAAAAGTCCCAGTCCTACCACCGTAAAGCCCATAACCGAGCCGGCGGAAAAGGCAACTCGCAAGCCCTTGTTAAGTCCGCTGCGGCAGGCGTTAGCCGTTCTTGCGTTAGCGGCAGTGGCTATTTTCATGCCGACAAAGCCCGAAAGCGCCGAGAAAAAGCCGCCCGTTACAAAAGCGAAGGGTACGAAATAGGTAAGGAAACCTAAAGCGGCTATAGTCATAAGCACGGCAAACATGACGGCAAAGAAAATCGCAACGACAATATACTGCCGTTTAAGGTAGGCGTTAGCGCCCTTTCTTATAGAACGCGAGATAGCCTTCATTTTATCGGTACCTTCGTCAGCCTTAAGCACACGCTTCGCCATAATTGCGGCGAAAAGGATAGCCAAAAGCGAACCTACAAAGGTCATAATAACCAAAATATTGCCCATAAACAAGACTCCTTTATTTTTGGGGGATAAGAATAATGTTATTATTATAAAACTTTACCTTTTTTATGTCAACGATTAAAAAACAAGAGTTTATTTTTCGAAAAAACCGCCTTTTACTGTTCTGTTTTTTTAAACAAGCCTTTTTTAGAGGCAACGGCAATCAAAAGCATGAAAACAGCCAATCCGATAGCTGAAACGCCCAATCCCATCAGGAAGTTGACGGGTATATAGTAAATTTCAACGGTATGTTCTCCCGCGGTAAGCTCGATGCCGCACATGGAGCCGCCTAAAACCGTGATATCGGCGTCCTTGCCGTCGACTTTAGCGCGCCAACCCGTTTGGTACGGGATTGAAGTGTAAAGCAAACCGTCTTTATCGGCGGTAACGGTGCCTTTTATGGCGGTGTCGGTAACCGTTGTTGTTTTTAAAACGTTTTTCCTGAGAATTTCAACGCCCTCGTCGAAAACCTCTTTGTTCAAGCTGTAGCAGCAAACTCTGAATTTTCCCGAACCCTCTTTCTTGTAATCGGTGCGGATAGAGAGCTTGTCGCCCGCTTTAAGCTTGCCTACCGATTTGACGGTGCCGTTGGTGGTGAAGGTCGCATCGTCTTTGTTACCGTTTACGGTAATGGAGATGTTCTCCTCGTGCTCAACGGTTGCTCTGAAAACAACATATACTGAGCAGTCCTCTTCAACGGTATAATTGTACTCGGTATAAAGCTCTTGGTCCTTATCGGTTTTGTCGGTTTTAACTTTAAGGGAATATATATCCTGTTCAAGCTCTTTAATTTCAACCGTTTCGTCGGAAAATTCAAAATTTTCAAGCGGTATTTTGTTATATACGGGGGTTTCTATGCCCGTTGCCGCCCTAAACCAGCTTATTTGGTTTTCAAACGGGTTGCCGTAACTGATTTTTTTGCCGGGAGGCGAAACGGAATAGGAATTTATAACGTCCGAGTCGGTCATAAATCCCATGGGAACGTAGGCTGTGTTTTCGTACAAAGTAACGTCGCCCGATTTTGCGACCTCGGTTAGGTAATCGGTGTTGCGGATTTGATCGTCAATGTCGATTAGGTATTTTAAATTAAAAATAAGGTTAGTGACGGGGGAGCTTTCGTAATAACTGAATATGTTGCTTCCCGCGTTGCCGCCTGCTCCAAGATATGTAGCGTATTTTGAAGTGTTTACATTTAACATGGAGCTAAAGGTGGATACGCCGTTGTACCCGTAAAGCGCACCGTCGTTATGGGTCATCATATATGCTTTTTCGGTACGGAAAAATTCGTTTTCGTTGCTATCGTTTACATTGTCTAAAACGGTGGTGATGTCGCTGTTGTATTTGAAATAGCCCTTGACGGAACTGTTTTCGACCGTTTTTACCCCTATAAGCGAGCTAACGCCGACCTCGCCAAGCACAATAAGGCATAACAGCACCGCCATTACGCGTTTTGGCATAATTTTAAAGTGAGAAAGCGACAAAATCGCAATTATCGCAAGGGCTACCGCCGCCGAGCCGCAAATCGCAATAAGCGAAAAATTCTCTTTCGGGCGCAAAATATACAGCACGGCAAGCACCGCAAACGCACCGCCGCCCAATAATATGTGATAAAATTTGCTTTCCTCCATAACCGAAAAGGCACGGAACGCCATGTAAATTAAGAGGAAACAGGAAATAAAGCTGTATCGGTGGGGAAGCATGTTGGGGAAATGAAAGGCGTGCATGACATAGTCAAGCTGACGGAAAATAAAGCCCGCCGCCAAAAAGGTAAGCGTTATTGAGCAAAACAGCTTTTCGCTGAGCTTGATTTTCTTTGAGAAAAAGAACACTCCGAGCAAAACTATGCATAAAATGCCGCAGGCAATGTTGGGTAAACCTTCAAGATAGGTCGGAGCGATAAAGGAAAGAGCGTTGCTGAAAATTTTTAAAACAGCTTCGAGCAGACCCGTAACGGTGTTGTCGCCGTGGTTGATATCGAAACCGGCCGTTATGCCCGAGGAGGACTTGTAGCAGTTTTGGAGCCCCAAAAACGCGGGTACGGTTACAAAGGCGGTCATGAGCAAGGCGGTAACCGAGCAAATCGCCGTTTTGATAATGTCGCCGAGGGCGGCTCGCAAATTGCGACGGTTGATGACAATATAGCCGATGGCGGTAAGGAACACCGCAATACAAATAAAAAATCCGATATAGTAATTAAATATTACCGCAAGGGCAAGGGAAATCGTAAAAAGCTTAACCTTTCCGTCGCGAATAAGGCAAACCGTTCCCGCGACGACCAACGGCAGCATTGCCACCGAATCAAGCCACATTACGCACCAATAATAGCCGAGGTTATACGAGCAAAGGGCGAACAAAATCGAGAAAAGAACAAGGGAATAATCGTTCTTTTTGAAAATTATTTTTAAACAAATGGCGGTAAACATTCCCGAGGCGGCCATTTTTACCGCTGTTATAAACGCAAGGTAGGACACAAGCGCCCCGTCGGGAACAAATACCGAAAGGAGGTTAAGCGGACTAAACAAATAATATGAGCCGAGGGCGATAAAATCGGCGCCTAAGCCGACGCTCCATGTCCAAAAAAGCGAGCCGCTGCCCTGAAGCTTTTCGTGGAGGTCGTATAAAAACGGATAGTATTGATGCCACGCGTCGACAACAAGTATTTGCTTGTCGCCAAAGGGATAAACCGTATCGGGGATAACGGTTATGCCAAGCCAGGGGAAAAGTTGGCCTATTCCGTAAACCACCCATTTGACCATATTTCGTATAATGCCGAACGGGGTAATATTATAAAAGCCGAACGCCAGCGAAATTATCGCAAACGGAATTATGAAAGAAAGAATTATGTACTTATTGTTATGCCAAAAACCTTTTTTCTCGCCCAAAGGAGGGGCAAGGTTGTTTTTTCGTTTTTGGAAAATACTTTTTAATTTAAACATAATAAAACCTTTCCGGCCAAAATCGGTCAACCTGAAATATTTTAAGTTTATCCTTTCAGTTTATCACATTTTAAAGCGTCTGTAAACAGTTATAAACCGATTTAGGCTATAGACTTTTTTAGGAAAATATGATATTATAATACAAAAAATATAAGTTGGGGGCGCATTGGTTTTGAAAACGGTCGATTTGGTAGTTCCGTGTCATAATGAAGAAGAAGTTTTACCCGAATTTGTAAGGGTCACAAACGAAGTTACGGCAACTTTGCCCAACTATAGCTTCAGATATATTTTTATAAACGACGGAAGTAAAGATAATACTCTTCTTACCATGATAAAGCTATCGCAGGAATTCGACAACGTAAAATACATTTCCTTTTCGCGCAATTTCGGCAAGGAAGCGGCAATGTACGCCGGTTTGGAATATTCTACGGCCGACTATGTAATAGTAATGGACGCCGATTTACAGCACCCGCCCGCAATGTTCCCCGAAATGCTTGCGAAAATAGAAGAGGGGCACGACTGTTGTGCGCTTTACCGTGTTGCACGCAAGGGAGAGGGCTTTTTACGTACCGCTTTTTCAAAGCTGTTTTTCAAGCTTCAAAATTCGTTATCCTCGGTTAAGCTGCCTTACGGTGCAACCGATTTCCGAGTAATGAGCCGCCAAATGGTAAATTCCATAGTTTCTATGGGCGAGGCGCAGCGGTTTTCAAAGGGCATTTTCAGTTGGATTGGTTTTGATACCGAGTGGATACCCTACGAAAACGTTGAAAGAACGATAGGAAAATCAAGTTGGAACATGATGGGGCTTTTCCGCTATGCAATTGACGGAATAACCTCTTTCTCGGTGGCGCCGCTTAAATTTATTACCGTTGTGGCGTGTGTGCTTTTTGCGCTTTCGCTTATATCGGCGCTGTTCGTTGCGATAAAGGCAATAGTTACGGGCGAAATCGGCTCCGGATTTGCTACAATCATGTGCGTTATGCTGTTTATCGGCGGAGTAATTGAAATGTCCATAGGCATTATAGGCGAGTATTTGGGAAGAATTTACATTGAAACAAAGCACCGCCCGATTTACATTGTTAAAACATCTAATATCGAAAAAAAGGACAAGCATTAATATGAAAAAGGGAATTTCATCGAATTTAAAGGAAATCGTCGTTTACCTTTTCGTAGGCGGCTTGACAACGGTTATAAGCTGGGTCAGCTATGCGTTATTCGAAATGCTGTTTAGCGGCGTTATCGTAAATTCGGTTGTGTTGGCGTCGGTTGCCAACGTTTTAAGTTGGATTATCGCCGTTGCCTTTGCGTTTATTACCAACAAAATTTGGGTTTTCGAAAGCAAGAGCTTTAAGGCCGCCGTTGTTTTAAAGGAAGCGGGAACCTTCGTAGCGTCAAGGGTTGCAACCGGTTGTTTGGAGTGGTTCGGGCTTCCGCTTGTTATGTTGATTGGCTTTGACCAAGCCATTTTCGGCATTGAAGGCATGGTCGCGAAGGTACTCATCAGCGTAATTGTCGTAGTTTTGAACTATGTTTTCAGCAAATTGTTTGTTTTTAAGAAAAAGGAAAAATAAAATAACGGGTTTTTAACTTAAACGCCGCAGTTTTAACCGACTGCGGTGTTTTTTATGTTTTTTTAAAAGTTGTCATGGTGGGTCAGGGTACAAAGATGATAAAGTGTAAAAGCGATAAAACGGAGAGCCGCCCTCCGTTTTTTATTTTTTTAAAGGAGTGATACAATGCAAAAAGCAACATCCTACGCTCCCGAAACGGTATTCGCCGAGTTTAAATCGGCAAGGGAGCACAAGGAGCTTATCGGCGAAAAGGGGATTTACGAGCAAACGCGGGTTAACGAGCGATTTTACGTCGGTGACCAATGGCACGGCGCAAAATGCGGCAGTGACCGTCCGCTTGTGCGCCACAACGTTATAAAGCGAATAGGCGATTACAAGATGGCCGCCATTACCTCAAACCCCGTTACGGTCAGCTTTTCCGCCGACGGAGTGCCTAACACGGTTGAGCTGAAAGCCTTTTCCGACGGCGTAAAAAACCGCTGTGCAAAGGGCGAGATGCCGAAAAGCCT
The DNA here is from genome assembly GCA_045119575.1 of Acutalibacteraceae bacterium. Lineage (GTDB taxonomy): Bacteria > Bacillota > Clostridia > Oscillospirales > Acutalibacteraceae > UMGS1976. Next base: position 3,840 of record JBGVDX010000200.1, on the reverse strand, counting down.
TACCGCCGACGAGGAAACGGCGCTTGTTATGTCGGCGCTCGGCGATTATTACCGAGTTACCGAGGAGCGACTGCGCTACCATGATACCCGATATAACGCGCTTCGCAACGCCTATATTTCGGGCACGGGACTTATATACACCTATTGGGACAGCGAGCTTGAAACGGGGCTTTACGCCGACCGAAACCGCCGCTTTCCGATAAAGGGTGACATCGCCTGCGAGGTGCTTGACGTAGAAAACGTTTATTTCGGCGACCCTTCGGTAAAGGAGGTTCAAAACCAGCCTTTTATTATTATTTCTCAACGTAAATCGGTTGCCGATTTGCAGGCGGAGGCGCGCAAAAACGGAGCTTCTGCCAACGAAATTGACCAAATCGCCGAAAACTGCGACGAGGGCGACGGAAAGACAACCGTTCTTACAAAAATGTGGAAAGAAAAAGGCGACAGCGGCGTTACCGTTATGGCCGTGCGAGTTGTAAAAGACGTGACAACCCGTCACAAATGGGACATGAAAATTCGCCTTTACCCTATCGCCAAATTTAATTGGCAGGAACGCAAAAACTCGGTTTACGGAGACAGCGAGATAACCTATCTTATCCCCAACCAAATCGCCATAAACCGTATGTTAACCGCCAACGTTTGGGCGGTTATGATGATGGGTATGCCCATTATGACGGTAAACGGAGACATAGTTCAGTCGCCCGTAACCAACGAGCCGGGTCAGATTATTCGCGTATACGGCTCGCCCGAGGAAACCGACGCCGCGATAAAATACGTTGCGCCGCCGTCGTTTTCGCCCAACTTTGAAAGCAACATAAACTCGCTCATTACCAACACGTTAAGCCAGGCGGGGGCAAACGACGCCGCCCTCGGCGACATAAGCCCCAACAACACCTCGGCAATTATCGCGGTACGCGAGGCGGCTATGATGCCGCTTGACACGGTACGCAACCGATTTTATACATTTTGCGAGGACGTTGCAAGAATTTGGGCAGAGTTTTGGATTTCCATGTACGGCCCGCGTTCACTTAAAATAAGCGACGAAAACGGAATATGGTATTTGCCCTTTGACGGCGAAAAGTACCGTCAGCTGCTTATAAGCACAAGGGTTGACGTAGGCGCCGGCACCGTTTGGAGCGAAAATCAGGCGATAAAGACGCTCGACAACCTGCTTAACCGAGGCGCAATTACGTTAAAGCAATATCTTACACGTCTTCCCGACGGAGTTATTTCCGACATCGGCGGACTTATAAAGGAAATCGACGGAGCGCCGATGGAAATTGAGCGCAAGGCGAGCGAAACCGAACAGCTTATAAGCGAGGTAGAAAGCACCGTCGGCGACCTTACAAGCAGCGAGCTTGACGAGCTTAAAGAGCTTGCAAAGGAGGTTAAAATATGACCGCAGGACAGGTATTTAACCGAGCGCTCACGTTGCTCGGCTATGTGACAGACGGTCACAACGAAGGAATAAAAAGCCGCGCTATCGCCGCCATAAACGCCGCTTACGTTGACGTTTGCAGGGCGCAAATGTGCGAGTTTGAGCCGATAAGAACTATGGCAGACAAGCTTTGCGTTGACGAAAAAATCGCCGCCGACGTTTTGGTTTACGGGGTGGCCATGTTCATAGCGCAAAGCGAGGGCGACGCCGAAAATCAGGCGGTTTTTTGCGACCTTTATAACCGAAAAAGAGCCTCTCTGTCAACAAGAGACACGATAAAAGACGTGATTTTCGGTGGATAAAAGGCTTTGCGAAATTGTCGGCGGGTCATACGGCGAATTTTGGCGTGACCAAAAACGTTACCGTGTTTTAAAGGGGGGCAAGGGGTCGAAAAAATCGACCACCTGCGCCCTTAATTTTATCGTAAGAATGATGAAATACAAAGGGAGCAACCTCCTTTGCGTGCGTCAGGTTATGGACACCCACCGCTCGTCCACCTTCGCTCAGCTTAACTGGGCGATAAAAAGGCTTGGCGTGGAGCATTTATGGAAAGCGACGGTGTCGCCGATGGAGCTTACCTATATCCCGACGGGGCAAAAAATACTTTTCCGCGGCTTTGACGACCCGCTGAAGCTGGCTTCGACAACGGTCGCTAACGGAGTTTTGTGCTGGGTTTGGGTTGAGGAGGCGTATGAAATTGAGCGGGAGGCGGATTTCGATAAGCTCGATTTATCGGTGCCGAGAGGCGCCGTTGAGCCGCCGCTGTTTAAACAGACGACCGTCACCTTTAACCCGTGGAGTGAGCATCATTGGCTTAAAAAACGGTTTTTCGATAACCCCGACGGCGCCGTTTCGGTTTATTCGACAACCTATGCCGATAACGAATTTCTTGACAAAACCGACCTTGCCGTTTTTGAGCGCATGAAGCGGGAAAATCCGCGCCGATACGCCGTTGCGGGGCTTGGTCAGTGGGGAATAAGCGAGGGGCTTGTTTTTGAAAGATGGAAAAGCGAAAATTTCGATTTAAGCGAAATTGAAAAGGACAACGAATGGCGTTTCCGTCACGTTTTCGGTCTTGATTACGGTTATACAAACGACCCGACCGCCTTTATCGCGGCGGCTGTAGATAACGTAGACAAAAAAATTTACGTTTACGACGAGCATTATGAAAAGAAAATGCTTAACTGCGACATTGCGAAAATGATTATCGCAAAGGGATATCGCAAGGAGCGTATCCGAGCCGATTCCGCCGAACCCAAATCCAACGACGATTTGCGTCGTTACGGAATTTCGCGCATAACGGCGGCGAGCAAGGGCAAGGACAGCGTTTTAAACGGAATTGCCCGTATTCAGGAATACGAAATTATCGTAAAACCGAGCTGTAAAAACACGATAAAGGAGTTGGCAAGCTACCGTTTTCGCAAAAAAAGCGACGGCGGGAGCGACCGATATCCCGTAGACAGCGACAACCATTTAATGGATGCGCTGCGTTACGCCACCGAGGATATACGCAGCTTTACTCCCCAAAAGCCGAAAAGGGCGAAGCCGCAAAGCGACATTATCACGGCGGCTGACCTTTCGGGCGGTTGGGGATAAAAAATTAAAAAAAGGAGAATAGCATGAGAAAAATTTTATATACGGTCGGCATAGACGGCATAACCCCCGACGACATACAGTACGGCGGAATTGCCGGCGAGCATAACGCAACCGAACTTATAATTACAGTATCAAGCGAGCTTTACAATATTATCAGCGAAACCTATTATTACCGAATTGACGCCGTAGACAGTGCCGGAACCCATTTTATCGGCAAGGCGGAACATATCACGGGGAATCCCATTACCTACTGTGTTCCCCAGTCGGTTACCGCGGCGGGAGGTAAAGCTGAGATAAGAATTATATTTTCGCATATTGTCGAGGGTCAAGCGGAGAGAATTTTGTATAGTTTTCCGATTAAACTCCGCTTTGACGACAGCTTTCACGGCGACGAGGCTGAAACAAAGGCGGCGGAGGACCTTTGCGCAATCGTTGAACAATTAAGGATAGATGGGGCCGATACGATTGACCGAATTGAGGAAACGCTTAAAGAGGCCGAAACGGCTATGGCGGGGGCAATTCGCTACGATATACTACAAGATTTAACCCGTGACGAAAAATCCATTGTGCTTGCTAATCTCGGCGCGATTCCGTGGGACTTTGTTGCTGAAGATTACACAACCGCCATGAACGAATTTTTGCTTACCTACAGCGCATTAAACGATTTTACTTATGACAACTTTTTGACATACACCGAATCGCCGTACATTACCGAGGATAAAAAATATTTTGGCCGCAAAAATGTTGACATAGACGGCGGTAAATGGGAGCTTCTTTATACCATAGAGGGGACGGCGAAACAAAAA
>JBGVDX010000199.1:0-3844 GCA_045119575.1 Acutalibacteraceae bacterium | reverse complement strand
GGGCAGGTTTGCAAGAAGCATGCCGAAAGCAATCGGTAAAAGCAAAAGGGGTTCAAATTGGAACTTAATTGCCAAAACGAGCAATCCGCAGGCAACGGCAATCATAATTAGATTTTTATAACCATCGCCGATAAAAAACTGTGCAAAGCCGGATTCGTTAAGAATACCGGTAACCGTTTCAAGGAAACTTGTCCAAATACTCATTCAATCATACCTCCGTTAAAAAGCACGAACGTTATCGCGAATACCTGCGTTAGCCCAAGCGGAACGACCGGAAACGGAAGGACGGATAGAACGAACAACAGCGGTTTTACCTGTGCCCTCGTACATCATGGCAACTGCGGCGGAAATAACGGCGATGATCTCGTCGTCATCGGCGGTTGCAGATACGGCAACAGGCGCGGATTTGGGAGCGGGCTTTTTATTAGCTTTTTTCTCTTTTTTAGGGGCGGGAGTTTCGAGTTCTTTAGAACCTGCTTTTTTCGCAGCTTTGCTAACCCAGCCGAAAATGCAAATCATAAATACAAGTAATAAGAGCATGGCAAAAACTATTACCACACCGGTAATAGTAGTAACTGCCGAAAGCTCACCGATAGACATTTTTGAAGTGTCTATTGCAGAAAATATAAAATTCATAATCAGCCCTCCATTGTTTTCTTAAATCTTTCGAGTGCTTCGCGCAATTCTTCGGCCTTTTCTTCGGGAGCGGTCGGGTTACAGTGTGCCCATGCTCCGGTTTCGGAGGATGCATTGAATTTCTGCTTGTCGGCAGAACGCATCGGCGGGAAAAACTCGATATGGAAATGATAATATTCAGAAGTATCTTCTGTATTTACGGGTGCATTATGCATACACATCATGTACGGGAATTTGTAACCGAAAAGGCTGTCGAGCATACCCGTTGTAAGCTTTAAGGTTTCGGCGAGCGAATGTTTTTCGTCATCGGTAAGCTCGGTAATGTTGCCTACATGGCGCTTGGACATGATATAAACGCCATACGGATATTCAACAAAGAACGGCAGGATTACAGAAAAATGCTCGTTTTCGAAAATAACACGTTTTTCGAACTTTTCTTCCTGCTCAATCATTTCGCAGAAAATGCATTTTCCGTTTTCTTCGTGGTATTCCTTAGCGGCTTCAATCTCAAGCTCAAGCTTTTTCGGAACAACAGAATAGCCGTAAATTTGTCCGTGCGGGTGAGGCATAGAAACGCCTACAAGCTCGCCGCGGTTTTCAAAAATAAAAACATACTTAATATTCTTGTCGGACGAAATATCGGTAAAGCGCTCACTCCAAAGGTTAACGAGCTTTAAAATATGGTCAACGGGAAGTTCAGGCAAAGTAATGGTGTGTTCGGGTGAATAAAGAATAACCTCACACTTGCCGTAAGCCGGTTTAACTTTAAAAAAATCGGTTGCTACATCGTCCGGCACGGGAGGAGTTTGAGACAATGCAGGAAAGTCGTTGTCGTATTTCAAAACGTCAAAATGGTCGGGCACTTTTCCCGATCCGGGGCAAAACGGACACCAATCTTTAGGCATGTTCGGTCTGCCCTGACGGTGAGACGCAATCATAACCCAATCCTTAATAAAAGGATGATAACGAAGTTCAGCCATAATATATTTTCTCCTTTAAAATAGTGATTATTTGTTGATTTTTGTACCGCCGAGAGGACGGATTTTAAGAACGTAGCAAGAGCCTTTGCCAAATACGCCCTCAATAGTGCTTATGTAGCTTTCGAGCAAATCGTTGGGAACGAATGCCTGAATTGTTCCGCCGAAGCCGCCGCCGTGTACACGATAAGCGCCTCTGTCGCCGAGAACCTTGCCCGAAAGAGCAAGAGCGATAGACAATCCCTGTTCAATTGGCGCAGACGCAGCATAAACATTCTGTAAGAACATAAATGACGACCTGCCCGATTCACGAACGAGCTTTAAGAAGCCGTTGAAATCACCGTTAAGGAGCGCTTTTTTCTCCTCTACAGCGCGACGGTTGTCGTCAAAGAAATGGATTGAACGCAAAACGGCGCGGTCACCGCACTTTTCGCGTATTTCGGCAATATTTGCGTAGAAATCGGCCTCATCAACCTGACGCAAGGCGGTTTTACCAAAATATTCGGCAACGTTGCGCATTTCCTGCGGTACAGCGGCATATTCGCAGGTGAGGTCAGCGTGGTTTCCGCCGGTATTTACAATGCAAAGCGAATGATTTTGAGCCGCAAAATCAAAATCAACCTTTTCGATAATCGGGTTTTCTTTATCGCCAAAGTCAATTCCTACAAAGCCGCCGACGGAACTTGCCATTTGGTCCATAAGGCCGCTCGGTTTTCCGAAAAATACGTTTTCTGCGTACTGTGAACATTTAGCGATAGTAACGGCGTCGATTTTTCCGTCGTTGTAAATATAGCTGATTATTGTACCGACAAGTACCTCAAAAGCGGCGGAAGAAGAAAGTCCCGAACCTTTAAACACATTCGAGGTTGTATATGCGTCAAAACCGCCGATATCGTATCCGAGTTCTTTAATGCGGGCGCACACGCCGCGAATAAGAGAAGAAGAACGTTCCTTTTCATTTTCAACGGGTGTAAGCTCGGCGGTATCAATTACGTCCATGTCGAATCCCTTTGACTTAATACGAACGATACCGTCGTCATTTTTGGACACAACGGCGATAACGTCAAGGTTTACGCCGCCGGCAAGTACACAGCCCAGCTGATGGTCGGTATGGTTACCGCCAACCTCAGTTCTTCCGGGTGCACTGAAAAGTTCAACATCACGGTCTTCGCCGAAGTAATGAACAAAACGGTCGCAAGCTTTAGAATAGCGCTCAACCGATTCGTTAATATCGGCATAAAGCACGTTAAAAATTTCGTCGAACGTACCGTCGGAAAGGCATTTTTTGATTTCTTTAAGTTTCATTTATCAACCACTCCTAATTCAATCACAATTTCCCTATTATATGAGTATAGATAAATAATAACAAATAATACACATTAATTGCAATATAATTTTTATCATGTTTATGTAAATATGTTGCATAAAACGACTCAATATGCTATAATTCGAAATGAAACGAGGTGGAAAGTTTGTCCGAGAACTTTAAGCACTCAATAAAAACACTATATCACGAAAGTCTTGGTTTATCTGTTTATAACTGCGGATTTCAAAAATGTGAGCCGCTTCATTCTTGGGGGCCGGCGATTCGCAACCACTTTTTATTACATTTTGTTGCATCGGGAAAAGGCACGCTTATAATCGGCAACAACAGATACAATTTATCGGCGGGCGACGGGTTTGTTACCCTACCCGACGAAATGGCATATTACGAAGCCGACAAAGACGAACCGTGGGAATATTACTGGGTCGGTTTTAACGGAGTTGACGGAGTAAGACTTATGAACGCCGCCGGCTTTAATATAAGCCCGTGTTTTCATTGTGACGATATTAAAAAGATTACCGACATGATTATGGAAATATACACCGCAAACGGAAGTAAGCTTTCCGACGAGGTTTATATGTCGGGTTGTATTTATAAATTTTTATCCTTTTTAATTAAGATAAACGGAAGCGAAAACACAGAACATCAAGGTGTTATCGACTATGTTAAACTCGCCATCAAATATATTGAGCACAACTATTCGCGCCAAATCAGCATTGTTGATATTGCCGATGCCGCAGGAATAAGCCGCAGTCACCTTTACCGCCTTTTCATGAAACAGCTTAACATCACGCCGAATGAATATCTTATAAAATATCGCATAAATCTTGCTTGCGAATTACTTAAAGACCGCAACATAAACATCAGCGAAACAGCGTATTCAATCGGGTTCACCGATCCGTTGTAT
>JBGVDX010000198.1:0-2930 GCA_045119575.1 Acutalibacteraceae bacterium | reverse complement strand
ACGCTGTTTTGGTTATTACCGTCGCCTGCGTAAATTGCGCCGTTCTCAATGAAAGCATTGTTTCCGGTTACGGTCCAATCCTCGGCTTTGTAGCCGCCGATTACCTCGCCCGCCGGCAAGGTGTTGAACACCGCGGTAACGGCGCCCTCTGCGGCATAGGTAAGAACATAGGATTTTTCGTAGGAAACGATTACGCCGTCAACCGTCCAATAAGCGAACTGGTAAGCGGAATCGGTTACGGTTGCGGTAAGGGTTACGGCGTCGCCGACATAGTGGCCACCGGAAACGTAATCCTCGCCGTTTACGGTTACTTTACCGCCCGCGGTTGAGGTTACGGTCATGTCAGACGTTGCGGCCTCACCCTCGAATTTAGCGGTAAGCTTAACGGTGTTGATAAATCTAACGTCCATGCTGGCAACGTTGCTTACAAGGTCGCCGTTTTCGTCATACCAACCTACGAACTGAATTCCTTGGCCAACGGCGGTAATTGTAACGGTTTCGCCGTACAAAATGGTTGCGTTTTCGATAGGCACGTCGCCTACGTAAACTTGACCGTTTTCGGCGGTGATTTCGTAAACCGCGTTGTAGGTTTCACCCGCAAGCGCTGCCTCGGCGGCGAAAAGCGCATGAGCGCAATTAAGCTCAGCCTTTACGTCGTCGCTTACAGCGTCGTAATATGCTCTTGCTTCGGCAACAGACGTTTCGTTATAAGAGTCGTTGAGCTTATTCAGGTAAGCGTCGAAAGCGTCAACGGTTAAGAACGGGAACGCGGTGTCAATAACAAGCTCGGAATAGTAAAGAACGTTGGAATAGTTAGAGCCGCCCCATTCTTTTTCAAGCGAAATGGTCGCTTCGTGAAGGTTGACCTCCCCTACCGCAACGCTTTCGGCGGTCGAGCCGTCGGGAAGCGTCCATACGACATATTCGCCGGCGGTTCCGTCGTTGTTTGCGTCAAGAGCGGAGCTGTGAACCTTAATATTCGTTCCGTCATAGGAAATTGTAAAGGTTGAATTAAGGAATTCCTCAATTTCGGTGCTGTACGAGCCGTTTGTGGCGGTGCAGCCGGTGTTGAACGAGCCGAGAAGTACTTCGCCGTTGTAAAGCTCATATTTTACGGGCACCTTTGTTCCTGTACCGTAGGAGTTGATAATCTTAAAGGTAAGGGCGCCAAAGTTGAACTTGGAAGCGTTGCCCCAGTAGTTTACTGCGCCGTCGGTGCCGTATGCCCAAGTAAACTTAGTAGCAAAGTTGAAACCGTTGGAAAGGTTAAGCTTGCTATTATAAATGGCGGTAATGTTATTAGCTTTGCTTCCGTTACCGGCGTAAATTCCGCCGTTCTTAAGGCTTGCGCCGTCGCCGGTTACGGTCCAATCCTCGGCAACAAAGCCTGTCTTAAGGTTAACTAAGGTTGACGCAAGTTCTTGGTCAAGCGGGTCGGCGAACACGGCAACAAGCGAGCCGCTTTCGGTAAATGTTACGGTGTAGGTGTTTTCATAGGAAACGATTTCGCCGTCAAGTGTCCAGTATGCGAACTTATATGCCGAATCGGTTGCTGACGCGGTAAGGGTAGCCGAAGTTGTTACATAATGGCCGTCGGTTGTGAAATCGGCGCCGTTTTCGGTAATCTTACCGCCAACAGTAGCGACGATGCTCATACCGGTAACCGTCTTTTCAATGAAGCGAGCCTTAATGATGGTTGTCGGCTCAAAAATGATAGTATATGTTGCGTCGGCGCTTAAAAGCTCGCCGTCGGAATTGTACCAACCGTTAAAGAGGTAATTATCCTCGGCAACAGCGGTCAAGGTGACCGATTCGCCCGGCAAGTAGCTTTCTGTTCCCGCAAACTCGGCGTCACCTTCCATAATCTTACCGCCGACAGTAGCGGTAATTGAGTAATCGGAGGGAACGTCGGGATAGGTTTCAAGCGAGACGGCCGATACGCGGTGGTATGCGCCGAGCTCGAATGTACCGAATCCGACACGTGCACCGGCGAAATTGTAATCGGCGGTGTCGCGTACCTCGGCGTAAGCCGCGGGAGTTACGGTCATTATCTGTGTACCGTCACGGTAAAGGGCGATATATCCGTTGATAAAGCGGATTTTATAGGTCATTCTTGCCGCGGGAGCGGTTGAGCCGCCGTCAACAAAGGTAGAACCGACCTTTACGCCGTTCATGTACATCTCGTAATAGAAGGATTTTATTCCGTTTGAATTTTTAAGGGTACGAATTCTGAGTTCAAGGGCGCCTACGCTAAGTGAAGTGTACTTATTGCCCGTGAAATCGCCGCCCTCGGTATAGGTCGTGCTCGGGTTGATATTATTTTCAACCGTTACCTCAGCCTCGAAGTTTTTGCCGAGGTTGAAGTATGCGTTGGTATAAGACCAGGCCTGAGCGCCGGAAGCGCCGATATAGGTTGAATGAGCGCCGTTGGCAATCCAGAAGGTAAAGCCGCCAAAAGTACCGTCGACGGGGGTTACATCGTACGGAGTTTCGGTCTCTCTGTTAAGAGTGACTTGTTCGCTCTTGTCGGGCATTGTAACGGCGGTATCGGCCTTTTGTGCCATGCCGCTAAAGTACTCAGCAACGTACTCAGCCGCCTTTGCATAGCCTGCGTCGTTAAAGTGGAGCCCGTCTTCGGCGTAATAGGTTGCCCAATCGTCGCCGTAGTTGGTGGTAAAGCTGTTCATGTCGATTACATCAAGTCCGAGGTCAGCCGCAACCGCCTTTTGGATAGCAACGATTTCGTCAACGTTGCTGTACCACTCGTTATGAGAAGCGGGAGAGGTCATTATGATAACCTTTGAGCCAAGCGCGGTGTAATCGGCGATAAGAGTACGGAGGTCAGCCTCAAACTTCTCCGCCGAGGAGTTATAGGACGACCACTGAGCGTCCCAATAGTTGGCGGTGGAGTCGTTTGTACCGAGCATGAT
>JBGVDX010000197.1:0-25554 GCA_045119575.1 Acutalibacteraceae bacterium | reverse complement strand
TTTTTTGTAGGTGCCGGCAACCGGATGCTGGAAACGGGTGGGGTTGGTGGAGTTACCGGTAATGGAAACGCCAACGTTTTCAAGCTTCATGATAGCAACGCCCTCGGGAACGTTGTCGGCGCCGTAGCAACGTACATCTGCGCGCGGGCCGTTAGAGTAGGGAGTTTCGGAAACAACCTTAACGGTTTCGCTGTACGGATCAAACTCGGTCTTAACGTATGTAAAGCCGTTGATTCTGGAAATGATGAAAGCAGCGTCTTTACCAAGACCGTTTAAGATAACCTGAAGCGGCTTAGTTCTAACCTTGTTAGCGTTAAGAGCGATTTTGATAGCGCCTTCGGCAGCGGCGAAGGACTCGTGACCTGCGAGGAAGCAGAAGCAGGAGGTTTCTTCGCTGAGGAGCATTGCGCCGAGGTTACCGTGGCCGAGACCAACCTTGCGGTTTTCAGCAACCGAGCCGGGGATACAGAAAGCCTGAAGACCGATACCGATAGCGGCAGCAGCGTCAGAAGCCTTTGTGCAACCCTTCTTGATAGCGATAGCGGCGCCTACGGTGTAAGCCCACTTAGCGTTTTCGAAGCAGATAGGCTGAGTTTCTTGAACGATGGTTAACGGGTCGATGCCCTTCTCGTCACAAATAGCCTTACATTCGTCGATAGAGGAGATGCCGTATTCTTTAAGAACGCCGAGGATTTTGGCCTCGCGTCTTTCATAACCTTCAAATTGTGCCATTTCGTAATACCTCCCTTATTATTCCTTGCGCGGGTCTATGTACTTAACAGCGTCGTTAAATCTGCCGTAAGTGCCTATAGACTGGTTGTAAGCTTCGTTCGGCTCAACACCCTTTTTGATAAGGTCGGTCATTTTGCCGAGAGAAACGAACTCGTAGCCGATAACCTGATTATCAGCGTCAAGAGCCATGCGTGTGCAGTAGCCTTCGGTCATTTCGAGGTAACGAACGCCCTTAGCCTTGGTACCGTACATGGTACCAACCATGGAACGAGCGCCCTTGCCGAGGTCTTCCATACCGGCGCCGATAACAAGACCGTCTTCGGAGAAGGCTGACTGTGAACGACCGTAAACGATCTGGAGGAAAAGCTCTCTCATAGCGGTGTTGATAGCGTCGCAAACGAGGTCGGTGTTAAGAGCCTCAAGGAGGGTCTTGCCCGGAAGAATTTCAGCAGCCATAGCGGCCGAATGGGTCATACCGGAGCAACCAACGGTCTCAACAAGGGCTTCTTCAATAATACCTTCCTTAACGTTAAGGGAAAGCTTACAAGCACCCTGCTGCGGAGCACACCAGCCTACACCATGAGTATAAGCGGAGATGTCAGAGATTTGTTTAGCCTGTACCCATTTGCCTTCTTCGGGGATGGGAGCAGGGCCATGGTCCGGGCCTTTAGCGACAGGACACATGTGTTGAACTTCGAGTGAATAATTCATATTCTTACTCCTTTCAATAATAACCGAGATAAAAATTCTCGACAAAATTTGCTAACTACCATTATACGAAATTTTGCTCAACAATTCAAGCACGATTATTAATTTTCTGCTTTAATTATAAAGAAAAAGAGTACATTAAAGTTACTTTTATCCATTATGCTAAATAATGAGATAAAAATATTAGTTTTTGGAACATAAATCTATTTGATTTTTTCGGAATATGTAATATAATCTAAATATAGTTATACTTTTTGATGAAAAGGGGATAGAAATATGGCTATTTTGGTTACCGGCGGCGCCGGTTATATAGGAAGTCATACCTGCGTTGAGCTTCTTAACGCGGGACAAGAGGTTGTTGTAGTCGATAACCTATACAATTCAAAGGAAGAATCGCTTCGCAGAGTCGAAAAAATTACCGGAAAACCGGTAAAGTTTTATAAATGCGATATCCGTGACGCGAAGGGCCTTGAAAAGGTCTTTACCGAAAACGATATCAACTGCGTTATCCATTTTGCCGGCCTTAAGGCGGTAGGTGAATCGTGCAAAATTCCGCTTGATTATTACGAAAACAATATCGGCGGTACCGTTACACTTTGTCAGGTTATGGCAAAGATGAATGTTAAAAATTTTGTTTTCTCGTCGTCCGCTACCGTTTACGGCGATTCTCCCATCCCGTATCAGGAGGATATGCACGTCGGCCATTGTACTAATCCATACGGCAGAACAAAATACATGATTGAAGAAATTTTGCGTGACCTTTATGCGTCGGATAACGACTGGAGTATAGCGTTGCTCCGCTACTTTAATCCTATCGGCGCTCACGAATCGGGACTTATCGGCGAGGATCCGAACGGTATCCCGAACAATCTTTTACCCTATATTTCTCAGGTTGCAATCGGTAAGCTTCCCTATCTTTCGATATTCGGCGACGATTACGAAACCAAGGACGGTACCGGTGTTCGCGATTACATACACGTTACCGACCTTGCGATTGGCCACGTTAAGGCGGTTGATTATGTCGTAAACCGTAAAGGCATTGACGCTATCAACCTCGGCGCAGGCCGCGGATACAGCGTGTTGGAGCTTGTTCATGCCTTTGAAAAAGCCTGCGGTCACGAAATTCCGTACAAGGTTGTACCCCGTAGAGCAGGGGATTTGCCCGAATTTTATGCCGACCCGACCAAGGCGAAGGAATTGCTTGGTTTTGAAACCAAACTCGGCGTTAATAAGATGTGCGAGGATACTTGGCGTTGGCAATCCCAAAATCCCAACGGTTTTGAAGAATAATTTTTAAAAAATAACAAAAAATGCTTCCTGATTAATTTTTTCGGGAAGCATTTTTTATGTTTTGTGCGGTATAATAAATTCGGTGATAATAAAAATGGGTAAAAGAAAAAGCGGAGGCAAGCGAATCCCAACGGAGATGTCAGCCACTCCGATATTGGGACAACCCGAAACCGTATATGAAATGTTGCACAAATACGGTACCTATGAAATCCAGCCGACAAACGATTCCGACAACGAATATCCGGCGATTGCACAAGGTTTGCCGAACGAAGCCGCGCATCGGTAGCATGAGCTATCGGTGATACATAAAATAATGAAAAAAGTTTATTTAATAATTGCGGTGTCGGCACAGCCGAACCAAATTAAAACGCACCTTGCGAATTTTGCAAGGTGCGTTAAAACAATTACTTATATTTCCTCAAGCGGCTTTGCGTTCGGGCAATCAAGCTCGGGTCTGCGCTTGGGCGAATAAGCCCATTTAACAGCGTTGTTGATTACGCGCTGAATGTTCTCGTTGTAATAAATCGGGAACTGCTCATGGCCGGGCTGGAAATAGAAAATCTTTCCGTAGCCGCGGGTCCAGGTACAACCGCTGCGGAAAACGTGACCGGTGTTGAACCAACCGGTGAATACAACCGAATCAGGCTTCGGAATGTCGAAAAATTCGCCGTACATTTCTTCATGCTCTAATTCAAAGTAGTCGCCGATACCCTCAGCAATCGGGTGAGACGGGTCGGTACACCAAATACGCTCGCGGCAGTTTGTCGGATGCTCGTACCATTTAAGAGAGCAAGATGTGCCAAGAACGGCCTGGATAACCTTTGAGAAATGTCCCGAATGGAGAACGATAAGTCCCATACCGAGAAGAACTCTTTCTTGAATTTTCTTAACAAGTGCGTCGGGCACTTCGTGATGAGCAACGTGAGCCCACCAAATAAGAACGTCGGTGTTGTTAAGCTGCTCGTCGTTAAGTCCGCAATCGGGGTCGTCAAGACAAGCGGTACGAACGTTAAGTTCCTCGTCCTTGTCCAAAAAATCCTTAATTGCCTCTTTAATTCCGTTCGGATAAACAGCTCTTACATCGTCCTGAAACTTAGCCTGACGATATTCGCACCATACTGTAACGTTGATCATAGTGTTTTACCTCCCTAACAAATAATCGGCGTTGATTTTTGCGCTTTCCAAATCATATTTATCGGTGTTATCCTGCTCAACGATGAACTTGTCAATGCCGTATTTTTGACAAACTTCAACAATCGGAGCAACGTCGATAACCTTACCGTTCGGCAATTCGGTGATTTTAATGTCGCCGTAGCTGTCAAGCTGTTTTAAATGAATAAGCTTGATACGGTCGTGATATTTTTCTATGAAAGAGCAGCTTTCATTACCGCCGTAGTTGCACCAACCGGTGTCAAGCTCGATGTACATTTCCGGAACCTGTTCCATTATGTACTCAATAACCGATTTTTCGCCGTCGATAATGAATAAATCGTTGCCGTGGTTATGGAAAAAGAATTCAAATCCGTACTCCTTCAACATGGCGGCGTACTTTTTAAAGTCTTCGCAAACCTGTTTAACGGGTTCGATGCTGTCAAAATGCGGCAACCATGCATATACAAAGCGGGTACAACCGGTAGCCTTCATTTCGTTTATAAGGTGGCCAAAAGTCTCCTCGGTAAAGTTTTCTTTTCCGCCGTGAATGGAGTAAATCTCAAGTCCTTCCTCGTCGCAAGCGGCTTTAAACTCCTCTGGCGTGAGAGAGGCGAAACCGGCGATTTCAACGCCCGAATAACCTAATTCTCTCACTTTTTTGAGGGTGTCGCGAGGGTCTTTGTTAAAGCTGTCTCTTACCGAGAAAAGTTGAATAGCGAATTTGTCTAAAATCGGGTTAGCCATAACTTAAAAATCAATCTGCTTGCCGGTTTTGGCCGATTCGTATATAGCCTCAAGAATCTGGGTTACAACATATGCCTGTTCGGGCTTAACGAGCGGCTCGGTGTTGTTGCGTATAGCGTCAATCCACTGTCTGGCTTCAACGTCCTGGGGAGCAGCTGTTTCACCGGCATAGAAATCTACGCCGCCGCCGCCAAGTACGGGCTTAGTTGTAACCATCTTGTTGTATTTAACCGAGTTAATACGTAAACCGTCCTTCATGTCGGCACCGCCGAGTGTACCGCAAAGAGAGGTCTTAGCTTCGTCAACGTCAAGTGTGTTAAGAGCCCAGCTTGCCTCAAGCATGATAGAAGCGCCGTTTTTCATGGTGATGAAACCGAAAGCGGAATCTTCAACGGTGAACTTAGTTGTGTCCCAGTCGCCCCAAGCGTTAGCGGTGTTGGTCTGGTCAGCAAGCTTTCTGTAAGTAACGCCCTTAACGCTGGCAACGTCGTAGTTGTCCATCATCCAAAGGGTGAGGTCAAGAGCGTGAGTACCGATATCGATAAGCGGACCGCCGCCCTGAGCTTCAGCATCAAGGAATACGCCCCATGTCGGAACGGCTCTGCGGCGAACTGCGTGAGCCTTAGCGTAGTAAACTTCGCCGAGCTCGCCTGCTTCACAAGCGTTCTTAAGATATGTAGAATCTGCACGGTAACGGTTCTGGTAACCGATAGTAAGCTTCATGCCTGTCTTTGCCTGAGCGTCAAGCATGCGCTTAGCGTCAGCGGCGGTTTTAGCCATGGGCTTTTCGCACATAACGTGCTTGCCGTTTTCCATAGCGTAGATGGACGGGTCAGCGTGAGCATTGTTCGGTGTACAAACGTGAACAACGTCGATGTCCTTCTGTTCGCAAAGTTCACGGTAATCGGTGTAAACCTTTGCGTCTTCTGTACCATAGTACTTAGCGGCGGCTTCAGCTCTTTCCTTAACAATGTCACAGAAAGCAACCATTTCAACGTCACCAAGTCTCTTAAGTGCCGGCATGTGTTTGCCGTTTGCGATACCACCGCAACCGATGATACCAATTCTTAATTTTTCCATTATTAAAATCCTCCTTTAGGATAAATCAATACTAAGTTATCTCTATTTAATATGCCGTTATCTGTATTTAATGATTTCGGCGCTTTCTACTATAACATCCTTAACGGGTTTGTTGGTTTCGGAGTCGACCTCAACCTTTGCGATGGCGTCAACTACGTCCATGCCTTCGTAAACTTGACCGAAAACGGTGTGTCCGCCGGAGCCTCTCCAAGCGCCGTCAAGGTGAATGTTGCCGCCGTATTCTTTATATAGATCCCAAACGGCGTCGGGAACAAATTTTGGGTTCGGAATCATGTTTTCAAACACAAAATCGCTTTTGTTGGGGTACTGGGTTAACCAGTCACTGCCATATGTGTTGTAATAAAGGTCGTAATACTCCGAAAGTTGGTCAACTAAAGTGTCATAATCGTGATTTTCTTTAGTTAAACTACAGGTTTTAGCCTGATTTATAAAAAACTGACTGCCGTTAGTATCGGTGCTGGAGTTTGCCATAGCGAGCGAACCGCGTATATTAAGCAGTTTTTCGCAAAATTCGTCCTCAAACGGCTTGCCCCAAATGGATTCGCCACCGGTGCCGTTGCCGTCCGGGTCGCCGCCCTGAATCATGAAGTTGTTTATAACGCGGTGGAAGGTAAGCCCGTCGTAATAGCCGTTTTTGATATGGGTTGTGAAATTTTCAACAGCCTTGGGAGCCGCTTCGGGGAAAAGTCGTATATAAATGTCGCCCATGTTGGTATGTAATACGGCAACCTCCTCGCCGACCTCAGGCAACTCGGTTTGGAACCCGTATTCTTCGTCAGCGTAAGCGTCAACAAGCTCGTTTCTCGGAATTATGCTGTCGTCAAAGGGAAATAACTCCACATCGCTGTTGGTGCCGTTTGAGCCGCCCAAGTTGTCAAGAGGGTTGTTGTTTTTTTGACATCCGACAGCAGAAAAAATCATTGTAGTTGCAAGAAAAAGCCCTAACAATCTAATTTTTTTCATATAATTCTACTCCTATAAAACTGAAATGTCAACATTAATTATGGCTATCTCATCCAACGGCTTATCCCTGCCGTCAACCTTACTGTTTGCTATGGCGTTAACTGTGTCCATTCCGTCATAAACCTGGCCGAAAACGGTGTGATGATAATCGAGCCACGGCGTACCGCCAACCTTTTTATATGCTTCAACGCATTCGGCGGGATAACTGTCGGCGAGCTCGGCCATTTGCTCAATCATACTTTCCGGAGCGGTCGAAGCGTGCACGATGAAAAACTGACTGCCGTTTGTGCACGGTCCTGCGTTAGCCATGGAAAGCGCACCGTAAAGATTGTGAAGTTCGGGTGTAAACTCGTCCTCAAAGGAGCGACCCCAAACCGATTCGCCGCCCATGCCCGTGCCGGTCGGGTCGCCGCCCTGAATCATGAAATCCTTTATAACGCGGTGAAAAATAATGCCGTTGTAGTAACCGTTTTTGGCGTGGGTAGTAAAGTTTTCAACCGCTTTCGGAGCGTGTTCGGGGAAAAGTTTGATTTTAATGTCGCCTTTATTTGTTTTTATAACGGCTACGGTATCGCCGCTTTTTGGGGCTGCTAACTGGTTCATCGGGGAAACTCCTTTATTTTAAACTTATTTTTTAATATACTTCTTAACCAAGTAAGTGGCAAGCTTTACAGCCTCGCATATAAAGAGCGGCGCAACGGAAAGAGCAACAACGGTTGCGATTTGCGGAGCTCCAAGAGCGACAAGACCGAAAACGGTACTTACCGGAGTAAATATAATTGCGAACATTAACGCAAATGAAACGGCAATAGCGCCGAGCAACCATTTGTTCTTGAATAAGCCGATGGTAAAGAGTGAATGTTGCGAACGAACGTTGCTAACGTGAATAAGCTGAGAAAATGCAAGGGTGAGGAAGGCCATTGTATCGGCTGTCGCAACGTTTGTTTTCTTGCCTATTGCAAAAGCGATAAGCGTAAGCGCGCCAACCATGATGCCCTGATAAATGGCGCTTATACCGAGCCCGTGAGCGAATAAGCTTTCGTCCTTTTTGCGCGGTGCGCGGTCCATTATATCTTTTTCTACCGGCTCAACGCCAAGCGCCAAAGCGGGCAATCCGTCGGTTACAAGGTTTACCCATAAAAGCTGTAACGCACTAAGCGGAGACATGTGCCAAAAAATCATGCTGAAGAATACGCAAATGATTTCGCCAAGGTTGCAGGAAAGCAGAAATTGAACCGATTTTTTAATGTTATCGTAAATTCCGCGGCCTTCTTCAACGGCGGCTATAATGGTGGCAAAATTGTCGTCGGTAAGGGTCATGTCGGCGGCGCCTTTCGCAACGTCGGTGCCGGTAATGCCCATAGCGCAACCGATATCGGCGGCTTTAAGCGCCGGAGCGTCGTTAACGCCGTCGCCCGTCATTGCAACAATATCGCCGTGCTTTTGCCAAGCCTTAACTATACGGATTTTATCTTCCGGAGACACACGTCCGTATACAGAATAGCTTTCTATATTTTCGTAAAGCTCGTCGTCGGTCATTTGACTGAGCTGGTCGCCGGTAATAATGCCGGTTCCTTTTTCTTTTATAATACCGAGCTGTTCGCCGATTGCGGCGGCGGTAGCGGCGTTGTCGCCCGTAATCATGACGGTACGAATACCGGCGTTTTTACATTTTGCGACCGCTTCAATGGCCTCGGGACGAGGCGGGTCAATCATGCCTAAAAGACCAACAAGCGTAAGCCCGTTTTCAAGCTCCTCGCTTGTTGGGTTGGTGGTAAGCGAAACGTCGTCAATGCGCTTAACGGCAACGGCAAGCACACGCAGGGCCTGAGAACTCATGGCGAGGTTTGCCTTTTCGGCGTTTTCAATTCCTTCTCCCTCGCAACGAGCAAGCAAAATATCGGGAGCGCCCTTAACAATGGCATAGGTGACGCCGTCGATGATGTTAACGGTGGTCATAAGCTTTCTGTCGCTGTCAAAGGGAATAGCGCTCAGACGGGGGAACATATTAACGATATCGGCCTTTGAAAGACCGTTGTATTTTTTGCATGCGTCAATAATCGCAACCTCGGTCGGGTCGCCGATTGAAACACGCTTGCCGTCAACCTCGTGAACGTCGGCGTCGCAGCAAATAGCGCCCATACGCATAAGAAGCTCCGCCGACGGAGAGATTTCAACGCCTTCTTTTGAAAGGGGAGTGAATCCGCTGTTATCGTAAAGCATAACCATGGTCATGCGGTTTTGGGTAAGGGTACCGGTTTTATCGGAACAAATAACCGACGCACTGCCGAGGGTTTCAACCGCGGGCAGGTTGCGGATAATAGCGTTGCGTTTAATCATGCGCTGAACGCCGAGAGCCAAAACAATTGTAACGATTGCGGGAAGCCCCTCGGGTATGGCGGCAACGGCAAGCGAAACCGCCGTCATAAATACCGAAACAAAGCTTTCTACAAGCGAGCCTTCACGGAAAATAAGCCCTATTGCGAAAATAATAACGCAAATGACGAGTGCAATGGTGCCGAGGGTTTTACCCAGTTCGGCCATTTTCCTTTGTAACGGGGTAATGGTGTTTTCCCCTTCAAGAAGGTTTGCGATTTTGCCCATTTCTGTGAACATGCCGGTTCCCGTAACAACGGCAACGCCGGTTCCGTAAGCAACCGAGCAGCCGGCGAAAACCATGTTTTGACGGTCGCCGATGGCGGTAATATCGGTGAGCACAGCGTCGGCGTATTTTTCGCTGCTTACGCTTTCGCCCGTAAGCGACGATTCCTCGCAACGCAACATGCTCGACGAAATAAGACGGGCGTCGGCTGGAATATAGTTTCCTGCGTCAAGAGTGATGATGTCGCCGGGGACAACCTCATCTGCGCGGATAATTGTTTGAACTCCGTCACGGATAACGGTAGCGTTCGGCGCCGCCATGCTTTTAAGCGCTTCAAGAGCGTTTTCGGCTTTACTTTCCTGGATAACGCCGAGCAAAGCGTTAAGCACAACAATAGCCACAATAATAATCGGCTCAAGCCAGTTATTTTCTTTAGTGACAATTGTGGTGATAAGCGAAATTGCCGCGGCGATAAGAAGAATTATTATCATGTAATCCTTGAACTGGTCAAGGAACTTTTGAACCATGGTTTTTTTCTTTTTTTGGTTAAGCTGATTTTTGCCGTATTTGGCAAGACGTCTTGCCGCTTCGTCGGAAGAAAGACCGGCGTTTTTATCTGTGTCCAGTTCCTTTATTAAACTGTCAAGTTCTGCACTATGCCATATCATTTTTTCAACATTCCTTACTTAAGTATAACATGAACATTATTTAATATAATTTTACATCATATTACCATAAATATCAAACAAAATATAGATATACTGCCATGTTATGAGCAACAAAAATAGAGCCGTATTTTTGTGCAAAAATACGGCTCTATAATAGTATATTTTTTATTTTTGACAAAAAACAACAAAAGTTTTCAGTTTGCGTACTTGTTTCCTATCGCTTTTCCGTTTGCGAGCGGCTCTAAACAGCTAATCAAATCCTCAACAAGTGTTGAGCTTACCAAGGCCGTTCCGTTGCCGTTTAGCTTGTAAACAAAGCGGCGAACATTTTTGTCGTACGGATAGATTACAATTTCGTCGTCGGCTTTACCTTCCGTGGTATACGAAATCTTGAACTTGATAACGAAATCGTCGCCTACCGCGTAATCGGTGTCGTCGTTTTCAAGCGCCGACAGATAAAGCAATCTTGCGTAATAGTAGCAAAATTCGTCCTCGTCAATTTCTTTGCCTTTTTCGGTGGTAACGGTGAAATGAGCCTCGTTGCCTTCCTCGTGGTCAAGGGTAAACGTGCGTGTAGGCTCGCCCGAAACGGTTACGCTCATGCTTTCGACATACTTAACATATTCGATAAAGAGCTTTTCGAAATAAATGTCCTCTGACTTCAGTTCGAAATATTCGTAACCCTCTGCGTTGAGCTTGTAGATAATGTTTTTGTCTACAACCGTCTTTCCGCCGTCGTTTGAATAGGTAACGGTGTATGCGTAATATCCGTCGTCCTGAAGCTCGCTTATTTTCATGTCGATATAGCGGTTGCCGATCTTGATGTAATAGGTAAGATAAGGTTTGTCAAGACCGTACTGCTTAATATCGCTGTCCGTGTAATCAAGCACATAAGCGCCGCTGTTATATACGCCGCTGACAATGCCTAAAATACTGTTTACGCTTTCGTCGTTTGCCGCCTGCTCGTTCGGCTCCTCAATCATGTAGCTGAGAAGCGACAAATCGTCCGACGGACAAATAATCTTAATGGTATCCTTGTGCAATCTGCCGCCGACTAAAAGCTCGTCGAATTTAACAAGCTCGCCCGAATCGAAATATTCGTCGTCGTCGCCTAACGAGGTGATTGCAGGAACGCTAACCATATTAATGCTGTTAAGAAGCGAGTTTCCGACGCAGTTTATGACCGACGAATCGACAAGATAAGCGGTTTTTTCGTGCTTTTTAAAATCGCCGTCGCCGCTTATGTTTATGTATCTGCCCGATTTGTCGGGTGAAACACCGCCGACCGTGACCTCATATCCGCTGTCGTCGTTAAGCTCAACCCTCAGCACCGCATAAGGCTTGCTGAAACCGTAGGGGTCGTCGGCGTCGCTTGAGGTTGCGTCGCTTTCGGCGTTTACGCTTGCCGTAGCGTCAATGTCAAACTTTTTCAACGCTTTAACGTTGATAACGGCGTCCACCATGTAGGCGGGGGTCGTAAAATCAATATGCTCATAGCCCTTTGCAAGCCATGCATAACCCGTATTTCCCTCGCTGTCTGTGGTCTCTTTAGGGATAAGGGTAAAGTTATCGCTGTCGTTTTTTACCGTAACCTGTTTAATGTCGGCGGGCTTTACCGTCATTACCTCAAATTCGGTTTTGGTTGCAACCGACGAGGTGTCAATCGGCTCGTCATCGCCACCCTTAGGGATAACGAACATAACTACGACAAGCACAATAGCCGTCACAAGAGCAAGCGAGCTTATTGAAATAATACCCTTTTTTATCGACGAAAGCTTGCTTTTTTTCTTTTCCTTAATCTCGCTTTCGCCGAATAAGGTTGAGTTTTCAAAAAGACTTTCGTCAATTTCAATTTTTTCACGCTTTAAGGTGCGCTTTTCGGTGCTTTCCGACGAAACTTCCTCGTCGGGCGTTAAATTTTCCTTGAGGTTATCCATTATAAGTGTTTCCTCCGTACACATACAACAATGCATACAACAAGTATTACAAGCGGAATAATTGCAACGAACAGTACGTACATAAAGGTCGAAACCTTGCCGGTTGTTTCAAAGGTTGACGACGAAAGTGTACGCGAGTCAAAGGAAATACCGTCGCCCTTAACGTCGTACATATAGTTAACCGCCGACAAAATAGCCTTAAGGTTGCCTACCGACGACTGGCTGTTAAAGCCCGACTCGATAAAGTTCATACCGCCTACAACCATAACGTTGGAGTAGCTTTCGTTGTAATCCTCGTCGTAACCTACTTGGTGAGCAACGCCGAGCGCAACGAAGGGACCTTTAACCTCTGCGTCCTCAATTTTCCAATTGTTATCGGCGTCAATCGGAACGCAAACCGCCGATTCGGGAAGGGAAACAAGCACCTCCGTTTGGCGTTTTTCCTGTTCCTCAAACGCAACGTTAATTGCGGTGTACTGTTCGCAAAGATAGATGTAATCCTCGTCGCCGAGCATAGCTAAATATTCCGATTCCGCGTCGGCGGTACCGTAAAGCATGTTGGGTGAATAGTAATAGGTGCTGTCGTCGGTTGCAAAAGCGTAACCGCTGTTAATCTTGAATCCCCATTCGCCGATAAATGCGGTAAGATTGGGGACTTTAGCGCCTTGAGATGCGTCGGGAATATAGATGATATTCTTGCCGAGCTTTCCGTCTAAATCAAGGAACTCGTCAAGCTTTTTAAGCTCGCTTTCGGAGTAGTCCATGGTCGGAGCGGCGATAATTACAAGGTCGGTGTCCTGCGGAATGTTTTTTGTAACAAGGTTGTCAATTTCAAAGAATGTGTAGTTATTGGTTTGCATAAGCGCCTGAAGGGCGTCAACCGTCTTGCCGCCGTTTGCGGTGATAAGTGCAACCTGTAAAGTTTTGTCCGAGGTAACCGCATAAATCGAAGAGGTAATAGCCGTTTCGATGTTAGACGAGCTTAAAACATGGGAGTAACCGCTGTAGTAAAGCGAGTAGTAATTTTGGTTTTCCTGGGTGCTTTCGATTTTGTAAAGGTCGAACGCGTCAAGATGGCGGTAGTGCTCGATTTTCTTTCCGTCAAGCTCAAATTCACATTCGATGAGGACATCGCCGGTTGTAAAATCCTCCGACGAATACTTAGACGAATACTTTGTAAAGTCGGTGCTCTGCGGGTCAACGTACTGAAGAGTAATGTGCTTGCTTCTCATTTCGTATTCCTTAAGGAGCTTTTCGGTTTGGGTGAAAAACACTCCCGAGGAAGTGTCAAAAACGCCGTTTGAAGCAATAAGGTTTGCGTAAGTACCGTCGGTGTATTCTTCCTTATCGGCGCAAACGGTAATAGTAACGTCGCGGGTGATTTTTTCGATATATTTAAGGTTTTCTTCGCTTATTGAATAGTCCTTGTTTGCGGTAAGGTCAAGAGTAAGCGGATAAGTCTCGCTAAGCGCCGATGCCGCAACGTTAAGTCCGATAACAACGCCTACGAATACGGCGGTGAGAACAAGAGCGTATGCGCTGTGCTTACGCTTTTTGCCGCGCCTAAACTTGGTAGCCTCTTGGGCATCGTTAGCAACGCGCTGAATGTCGCATTTAACGCAAAAATTGTTTCTGTCGGTGTTTTGAGCGCCGCAAACGGGACATTTCCATTCGCCCTTTCCGTCAAGCTTAACAACAACCGTACCCTTTTTGCGTGACGATAAAATTCTAAGGAATTTAATTATGCTCCAAACGCAAACAACAACAGCGGTAATGGTGAGCATAGCAAAAACAATGGCAACCGTGAGGGTTGAGGTTGTAGAATTGCTGTTGTAAGAAATAAACTGCTTAACGGCGGAAATTCCGCAAATCACAGCCGCCGCAGCGGTAAGCAAAGCGATAAGAGCATGGCTTTGTTCCTTTGAGCCGCCGGCCCATCTGCGTCTTTCGATAACACGAACGGTCAGGAAAAGGAAAACAGCGGCGAAGCTTGCGAAAAACGCAACGTCGGCGTAACTGAAAAGACCGTTTATAAAGGTGTTATAACGTGTGGCAAATGAAAGCCAGGTAAGCGAATTGTAAAGGATTTCAATACTGCTGAGCAAGGAGGCAATAGTGTCGGTCATCATAAGAACGAGCGAAGCGGCAACGCTGCCCATTGCGGCAACCATCTGGTTTTCGGTAAGCGCCGAAATGAAAAGGCCGAGCGCAACAAGAGCCGCCGAGAAAAGCATTGTTCCGAGTAAGCAGCTAAGGTATGTAACCCAGTTAACGCTTACCATGACCGAGAAAATGAACTGATAAATAAGGGTAATTCCGTTAACAATGCCTAAAACGGCAAGAGCGGCTAAAAATTTACCCATTACTATGTGCGAAACCTTTATAGGCGCCGTAAGCAGCGCTTGGTCGGTTTTAGCGTGGCGTTCCTCGCTGAAAAGCCGCATGGTCAGTACCGGCACAAGCAGGTAGCTGAAATTGGACATGTATGAGAATACGCCTTCAATTTGAGCATAGCCCGAACGGAACATATAGCTGAACAATATTCCGCCCATAAGAATGTAAACCAAAACAACAATAAAGCCTAAAGGGGAGGTAAAGTAAGATTTAAGCTCACGTTTAAATATAGCGCTCATGATTAGTTTTCCTCCTTTTCGGTTTTAATGTCGTCGGGGTTGTCGAATTGGGCGATTTTTTCGCCTAAAATATCGTTTACTGCGTCAAGAGCAGCCTTTGAGGTTTTATCAACCTCTGTGGCGGCCGTTTTCGTAACCTCTGTGCCCATGCTTTCGAGTTGCTCTGTGTCAACTGTGCCGTCGATAAGCTTCATGAACACCTCTTCAAGCGTGAGCTCGTTGGGTCTTAACATAAGAATGGGCCAGTTACGGTCGGCAAGGCGGGCGAAAAGCTCGTTTCTGATTTCGGTGTTGCCGTTAACGTCGATTTTGAACTCATACGAACCGCCTTCGCTTTTGCCCATAAGGGTAGCGTTAGCAACGCCGGGGATTGTCTTAATCGTCTGCAATACGCTTTTATCGGGGCCTTTAACGCGAACGGTAAGCGAGTTGTCGTTTCTCATGACCTTTGAAAGGTTGTCCATTTGGTCGTCGGCGATGATTTTGCCCTTGTTTATGATAATAACTCTTTCGCAAACTGCCTGAATTTCGGACAAAATGTGTGATGAAAGAATAACGGTGTGCTTTTTACCGAGATATGTAATAAGCTTACGGATTTCGATAATCTGCTTGGGGTCAAGACCGACGGTAGGCTCGTCCAAAATAAGCACGTCGGGGTTGCCGATAAGCGCCTGAGCAATGCCGACACGCTGCTGATAACCTTTTGAAAGGTGCTTTATTACACGTCCTCTTACGTCGTTTATACGAACAAGTCGGCAAATCTCGTCAAGATGGGGTCTCTTGGGCAATTTCGCCCTTTTGAGGTCAAACATGAAACTCAAATATTCGTTTACGGTCATGTCGGGATAAAGGGGAGGGTGCTCCGGCAAATAACCGATGTGACGTTTAGCCTCGTCGGGGTTGTCAAGAATGTCGTAGCCGGAAATGGTTACGCTGCCCGATGTAGCCGAAAGATAGCCGGTCAAAATATTCATAGTGGTGGACTTACCGGCACCGTTCGGGCCGAGGAACCCTAATACCTCGCCGTCTTTAATGGTAAAACTGATGTTGTCTACTGCAAGCTGGTTGCCGTAGCGCTTTGAGAGATTTTTAATCTCAATCATAAATGCGTACCTCCGTCACATTAATAGCATCATTACGAAAAATATATCAAACAATGTTGCCTAAATTATAAACAAACGGTAAACACTACCGCTAAAACAATATTATACTATAAAACTTTAAAATAATAAACACTTTTTTTAGTTGTTGACTATAAGTTGGCTTTGTTATAAAATTATGTCGTATAAAATTTTATCGGAGTTGATTATTTTATGGCAGAAATTAAACCTTTCGGAGCTTTACGTTTCACCGAAAAAGCCGGGGAAATTGCCGAGCTTTGTTGCCCGCCTTACGACATTATTTCGGAAAGCCAGCGTCTCGATTATATCGCTAAAAATGAGCATAATATTATCCGCCTTGAATTGCCTCGCGAGGGCGAAAATCCTTACGCTACCGCCGCCGATGTGCTTAAAGCGTGGGAAAACGAAGGCGCTATTGCTTGCGACGGTAAGGACGGAGTATATATTTACGAGGAAAAATTCTCGGTTGAGGGTGTAAACTACGCCTTTAAGGGCATTATTTGCCGAGTAAAGATTGAAGAATTTTCAAAGGGCGTAGTTTTGCCGCACGAGGAAACCCTTTCAAAGGCAAAGCAGGAGAGATTTAATCTTTTCGACGCCACAATGTGCAATTTCTCTCAAATTTATTCCCTTTACAAGGACGAAAAGGGAGATACAGCGGCTTTAATTTCGTCTCTTTCGTCGGGCAAGGCTGACCAAAGCTTTACCGACGGCGACGGCGTAACCCATTCGCTTTGGGCGGTGTATGACACCGACGCAATTTCGTCCCTCGTGGCTCAGTTTGCTCCCCGTAAGCTTTATATCGCCGACGGACATCACCGCTACGAAACCTCGCTTAACTTCCGCAACCATTTACGTGAAACGGGAAGAGCGAATATCGGCGACGCCTGCGACTATGTAATGATGATGTTGGTCGACCTTGACGACGACGGACTTGTTGTTTTCCCGACCCACCGAATTATCCGCGACCTTGACGCGTTTTCCGCCGCCGAAGTTATCGAAAAATGCGGCGACTATTTTGATATCGAAGCCCTTAATTCTGTAGATGATATCAAACCTGCCCTTGACAAAAAATACGCCGACGGTAAAAAGGCGGTTGTCATGTTCGACGGCGAAAAATCAACTCTTATGACGCTTAAATCGCTTAAACCGCTTGAGGAAATGTACCCGAACGCAAGCGAATCTTTAAGAGGACTTGACGTTACCGTTTTACATAGCCTTATTTTGGAGCGAGTAATGGGAATTGATAAGGAAAACATGGCTAACCAAATCAACCTTACCTATACCCGCGACCAGCAGGAGGCGCTCGACGTCGTTAATAACGGCAAGGCGAATTGCTGTTTCGTAATGAACCCGACCAGAGTAAGTGAAATAAGCGCCGTTGCGCTTGCGGGTGAAAAAATGCCGCAAAAATCGACCTATTTTTACCCTAAGCTTATCACCGGCCTTGTAATGAACAAATTCGGCGAAATATAAGTAAAAACGATAATGAAAAAAGCGACGGAGTCTTATCCGTCGCTTAATTTTTTTATAACAGTTCGATATTATGTTGTTTGCAAGCTTCACGCATTTCGTCGGGCCAAATTGCGGTGTGAACCTCGCCGATATGCGCCTTTTCAAGAAGGTGCATACAAATTCGCGATTGACCTATACCGCCTCCGATTGTAAGCGGTAACGTGCCGTCTAAAATGCCGCTGTGATAGGCGAACTTGCGTCTGTCCTCGGCGTCGCAATCTTTAAGCTGAGCCGCAAGTGAATTTGCATCAACGCGGATACCCATGCTTGAAAGCTCAAGCGGACAACCGATAACGTCGTTCCACATGAGGATATCGCCGTTTAATGTCCAATCGTCATAGTCGGGGGCACGGCCATCGTGCTTTTCGCCGCCCTTGAGCTTTCCGCCGATTTGCATTATAAAAACGGTTTTATGCTCTTTTGTTATGGCGGCTTCTCTTTCCTTGCTCGAAAGGTCGGGGTACATATCCTCAAGCTCCTGAGACGTGATAAAGAAAACGTTCGGCTCAATCTCTTTTTTAAGCTGGGGATAAACCTCGTGAAGCACCTTTTCGGTTTCGGCCAAAACCTTTATGATAGTTCTTACGGTGTCCTTAAGATATTCTATGTTTCTCTCTTTGCGGGTAATAACCTTTTCCCAATCCCACTGGTCGACGTAAATGGAATGCATATTGTCGCAGTCATCGTCGCGACGAATAGCGTTCATATCGGTGAAAATGCCTTCGCCTGCGTTATATCCGTAACGGTGCAGCGCCATACGCTTCCATTTAGCCAGCGACTGTACAACCTCGCAAACGCCGTCAATATTTTTCATGTCGAACTCAACCTTGCGTTCAACGCCGTTAAGGTCGTCGTTAATACCGCTTGCTTTGGGAACGATAACGGGAGCGGTAACGCGGTCAAGATTTAATGCTTTACCGAGCGCAACCTGAAACGTGTCTTTAATCAGCTTAATGGCTCGCTGAGTATCACGTAAGGTAAGCTTTGAGGAATAACCCTCCGGTAAAATAAGTTTATTCATGGCCATCACTCTTTTCGAAAAATCAAACACTATTATAACACCCTGAAACGTGTTTGTAAACAGTGAAATCAGTCTATTTTAATCTCTTTTTCCTCGTAGTTGCCAAGCAAAGTGAATTCGCTTAACTCCTCGCTAAGCGAAGAAACAATGCTTTGCGTTTCGCGGCTTTTAAGGTTGCCGATAAGGTCAACATAGAAAAGATATTCGAAGTTCTTGTTTTTTATAGGCCTTGACTCGATTTTGGACATATTTAGTCCCGCCGCAGTAAACCTTGCAAACACTGAATAAAGAGCTCCCGGCTTATGCGGTAAGCTGAACACTATGCTTACTTTTTCGGCGTTTTCGTCTATGTAAAACCTGTTCGAAATGGCAACAAAACGGGTAATGTTTCGGCTCGCCGTAGCAATTCCTGCTTCAATAATCTTCATACCGAATTTTTCCGCCGCCCATGCCGAACCTATTGCGCCTACGGCTTTATCCTTGCTGTCCGCCGCTTTTTTAACGCCGATAGCGGTGTTCGGGCAGCCTACCGGCTCAATACCGTTGGATTCCAAAAAAACGCTGCATTGACGAAGCGCCTGCTCATGGGATAAAACTCGCTTAATATCCCCGATTTCGGCGTCCTTTTGCCCGATAAGATTATGCGAAATATAAGCGTCGGCGGCTGCGGCAATATGAAATTTGCGTTCGATAATAAGGTCATAAACCTCGTGCACCGAACCCGCCCACGAATTTTCAACCGGCAATATTCCAAGCTCAGCCTCGCCCTTTTCAACCGCGTCGCAAACGTCGGCGAAGGTAGCGCAGTAAATAATTTCGGCGTTTTTGTAAAGCTTGGCTCCCGCGTTAGCCGAATAAGCGCCCTCAACCCCCTGACAGGCGATTTTCTTAACCTTGTCGGGGTCAAGCGGCTCGGAGCATAAATTGAGCGACCCGCCCACAAGCGGATACTGCAACGCTCGGCTTTGCTCCATTATTGTGTCGTAAATAAGCCTTGTTGCGCGGCCGTATTCGCCGCCAAGAGCGTCAACCTTGTCAAGAACCGCCTTTTCACGGGCACCGTCAAAAACCTTTTTGCCTACCTTAATTTTGTATTCGGCAACCTTTTTTGACATGTCCATGCGCTTGCAAAGAAGCTCGACAATTTGGGCGTCAATGCTGTCTATTTCAACTCTAATTTCGTCTAAATTCATATTTTTCCGTTACCTTTCAGTATGTCACAAAGGGTAAAGCAAACCATACTTTCTATAACGGGCAATGCTCTGCCTACAACGCAGGGATCATGACGTCCGTTTATGATAAGGGTATCCTCGCTAAATGTCTTTGTGTTAAGAGTTTTTTGCTCTTTTGATATCGACGGAGTCGGCTTTAATGCCGCGCGAACTATAATCGGCATACCGTTCGTAAGTCCGCCCAAAATTCCGCCGTTATTGTTGCTTTTTGTTGCGATTTTTCCGTCTTTGATACAGTAGCAGTCGTTAGCCTCGCTGCCTTTCATTCCGGATATATTAAATCCGGCGCCGAACTCAACGCCCTTTACCGCAGGAACTCCGAAAAGCGCCTCACTAATGCGGCTTTCGACGGAGCCGAACATAACGTCGCCGTTTCCTGCGTCAATTCCCGTAACGGCAACCTCGCAAACGCCGCCGACAGAGTCGCAGTCCATACGTGCATTTTCAATTACATCGCGCATTTTCTCTTCGCTTTTTCCGTCAATTACGGAAAAAGCACGTTTATTAAGCCCGTCGAGCATATTTTCGTCAACGTTAACCATGTCAAAGGGCGTGTCTTTAACCTCGCCAATGGAGTAAATATGGCCGCCGACGGTTATGCCTTTTTCCTTTAAAATTTGGCGGCAAACGGCGCCCGCAAACACCATCGGCGCAGTAAGTCTGCCCGAAAAATGTCCCGAGCCGCTTAAATCGTTGCAACCGTCAAAACGAATACCGGCGGGATAATCGGCGTGAGAGGGGCGGGGAGTATCGACTAAATTTGAATAATCGCTCGACCGAGTGTTGCCGTTAACAATCATGGCGCAAAGAGGTGCGCCGGTAGTAACTCCGTTTAATACGCCCGAAATAATTTCGGGAATATCGGCTTCTTTTCTCGGTGTAGAGGTTTTGTCATTACCCGGCGCTCTGCGAGCCATTTGTACGGCAATAGCTTCCATATCGAGCTTTATTCCGTGCGGAATTCCGTCGATTACAACGCCGATAGCCTTTCCGTGACTCTCGCCGAAAATTTGCATTTTTATATATCTGCCTATGTTAGATGACATCTGCTGCACCTCCTATTGCCTTATAATCTTCGAAAAATTTCGGATACGATTTGTTTATTGCCTCGGCGTCGGTAACGGTGCTTTGCTTGCCCGCAAATGCGGCGCCTATGCTGAACGCCATAACAATTCGGTGGTCGTTAAATCCGTCAATTACGCCGCCCGAAAGCGTGCCTCCGTCAATGCAAAGCGAGTCTCTCGTTTCGATAACGCTTACGCCGTTAACAACAAGCCCCCTTGCAATAGCCGAAAGACGGTCACTTTCTTTAATTCTCAGCCTATATGCGTTTGTAATCATCGACTGCCCTTTACATTGACCCAAAACAACCGCAATCGGCGGAATAATATCGGGAATTTGCGAGGCGTCTATGCTGACAGGGTTAAGCGCACCTGCTTTAGCGTGCAAGGCTCCGCCCTCCCATTTAATGTCGGCACCGATATTTCGGAAAATGTCAAGGCAAGCCTTGTCTCCTTGTACCGAATTTTTGTCTAATCCGTTTATTTTTATGTCGCCGCCTAGTGCCGCTGCCGCAAGGAAAAACGCCGCCTGAGACCAGTCGCCCTCAACCGCCGTATCTTTTGCATTAAGCTTGGCGGGGAAAATATCATACCCGTTTTCTGTCTTTTCAATTTCAGCTCCGAAGGCTTTAAGCGATGATATCGTCATTTCTACGTATCCCGCCGATTCAAGCTCCGACGTGAGCTTAATTTCCGACCTTTTGCCGATATAAGCTAACGCGAAAAGAAGCCCCGAAATATACTGCGAGCTTATGTTTCCGCCTATTTCATATACTCCTGCGGGCATTTTACCGTCTATAACAAGCGGCAAATTGACGTTGGAGGTGTACTGACACGAAACGCCGTGAAAACCGAGCAAATCGGTTATCGCCGAAAGCGGCCTTTCTATAAGCCTGCCGCGACCGATAAAGGTGGCCTTTACGCCTAAAGCCGCCGCAACGGGAACAAGAAAACGCAAGGTAGAGCCCGATTCGCCGCAATCTATTTCGGCGCTTTTCGGCGGCTCTGTGATACCCGTGACAACGTAATCGTCGCCGTCGTTTTCGATAACCGCGCCGAGCGCTTTCATAGCGCCTATCGTAGCCTTAATATCGTCCGACATTGTAACGCCGGTGATACGACTTGTGCCGTTTGCCAAAGCGGCGGAAATAATAGCTCGGTGAGAAGCGCTTTTCGATGACGGAATGTTAACCTCTCCGCAAAGAGGCGATGGAGTAATAATCGCTTTCATGGCGTTTTAAGTTTAGCTCCTTTTCAAAAAATCCTCAAACTTTTCACATTCAATCGGGTAAATAAAGCTGTCCCCGATATTCTTTAATAATACCGTGTTTATGGTGTTTGACCTGCGTTTTTTGTCGCTCATGGCAACGGCGACAATGTCTTTTTCGCTGTGTATGGTTTCGGTCGGCATACCGTATTTTTCAAGCAATCCGATTATTCTGCCTGCCGTGCCGATTTGGCAAAGACCTGCCTTCTCGGCGGCTTTCGTAATTGTAACCATGCCTACGCCGACAGCCATGCCGTGGGAAATTCCGCTGAAATTCTCTAACTTTTCGATAGCGTGACCTACCGTGTGACCGAAATTGAGCAACATTCGTTCACCCTTTTCGGTAAAATCGTTTTCAACGACCTCGGCCTTTATTTTAACACATTCGTATATAATGTCGTCAATATTTTCGTATTTTTCAAGCTTTTCAAGCTCCGAAAAGAGCTTTTCCGAGCGAATTAAGCCCGTTTTAATAACCTCGCCCATACCGTCTGCCATATACTTTTCGGGCAATGTATGAAGCGTGTCGGGGTCGATTAAAACAAGTGACGGGTGATGAAATGCGCCGACCAAATTTTTGCCTGCTTCAAGGTCGCAACCCGTCTTTCCGCCTACCGAGGAATCGACCTGCGCCAAAAGGGAAGTCGGAATTTGCACGAAATTAATTCCGCGCAAATAAATAGCCGCCGCAAAACCGCACATATCTCCGCAAACGCCGCCGCCGAGAGCAACGGCAATATCGGTACGGGTAAGACACTTTTCGGCGAAAAACTCAACCATACTCATAACGGTTTTGATGTTTTTATTCTCCTCGCCGTGCGGGAATACAAAGGAATAAACCGTAAATCCCGCGCTTTGAAGCGATTTCGTCACACTGTCAAGATAAATCGGCGCAACGTTATCGTCGCTCACAACGGCGGCAACGTCGGCGTTTGAAATTTCACGGATTTTTTCTCCGCAGGCGCCCATTATCCCTCTTTCCACCATTATATCATATTTGTTTAAAACACCTATTTTTTTCATAATCAGGTTTTCTCTTTCAATTTTCTTGATTTTATCATAAGCTGACGCAACTTGTCACGGTCACGTTCGCCTAACGCCGCTTTAAACGCACTTAGGTTCTTGATAAGCTCGTCAATTTCGTCGGAAAGATTATCTGCGTTGTCTAAAAACAACTCCGACCACATAACGTCGTTGATAAAGGCAACCCTTGTAACGTCTTGAAACGAGCCCGCGGAATATCCGTCGTGATCTATTGCAAGCGGGTCCAAAATATAACTACAAGCAAGAATATGCGGCAACTGCGACGTAAATGCAATCATTTTATCGTGGGTTTCGGGGGTGCATAAAGTGCAACGCTTAAACCCGATTTTAAGCGCAATATTGCGAACGGTAATCGCCGCTTCGCTTTGCGGATTTTCCGCCGTTACAATAAGGCTTGCCCCGTTAAACATATCGGCGTCGCTGTAATCAAAGCCGCTTTGCTCCCTGCCCGCCATCGGGTGAGCGCCGATAAAGCTTACTTTGCCGTCGTCGAAAATGCTTTTATCAAGCTTGTCGTAAATGGCTCTTTTAACGCCGCAGCTGTCGGTGATAATGGCGCCGCTTTTAAAATTATCTTTGTTCGCGTTAATAAAATCGGCCGCTGCCTGCGGATAAAGCGAGACTACGATTAAATCGGCGTTTTCAATGTCGTTTCGGTCGCCGATTTTATGGATAGCACCGCTGTTCACGGCGTTTTCTAACGTTTTTTCGTCGCAGTCGATGCCCGCAATAACGTGATCGGTGTATTTCCTGAAAGCCTTGGCATATGAGCCGCCGATAAGTCCTAAACCGACAATAAGAATGTTCATTTTATTTCGTCACCTTATGTATGATTTAATGATTTCCTTCGCAATTTCGTTTGGCGTAACGTCGCCGTAAGCGGTGATTGTTTCATCGGCCGCCGCCTTGTAAAGGGGATATCGCTTTTCAAAAAGCTCCTTTGCGCCGTCGTTCATAAGCGGACGGTTTTTGTCGCCGCCTACGCGCCTCTTTATGGTATCGAAATCGATGTCAATAAATATAATTTTCGCCTTGTTTTTAAATGCGTCAACGTTTCTTTTGAATGTAAGAGCGCCGCCGCCCGCCGCAATAACCGTGTTTTCGGCGTCGGCAAGGTCTTTACAAGCCTCATGCTCAATGTCACGGAAAAAATCCTCTCCGTTTTGGGCGAAAATATCCTTTATTTTGCGGCCTTGCTTTTCCTCAATATAATCGTCCATATCGACGAATTTCATTTTAAGCTTGGCGGCGATTATCTTGCCAACGGTTGTTTTTCCGCAACCCATAAATCCGCATAAAACCACCGTCATTATTTGCCACCGCCCATGAAAATACGTTCGGTTTCCTTGGTTGCGGCGTCTATAATTTCGCCGATTTGCTCCTCGGTGAATTTAGCGTTGTACCAAATTTCGTGAGCCTTTGCCGCCTGAATAACTAACATCGACATACCGCTGTCGCATTTTATACCGTTTTTGCGGGCGATGCGGATAAGTTCGGTTTCTCTGGGGTTATAAACTAAATCATATATTGCCTTGCAACGTTTAATTTGTTCCTCGGTAAGCACGGAAACTCCCGTTTTCGGGTACATACCCACGGGCGTTGCGTTTACCGCCAAATCGTAGCTTTCGTTAATTTCGTCGTAGCCGATAATTTTGGGGCGGTAACCGCCGAATTTTGCGCTTATATCGTCGCAAAGCTCCTCCGCCTGCTTGTGGTCAATGACCGCAAGAGTAAGCTCGCAACCCGCTTTTAATGCACAGTAGGAAACCGCTCTTGCCGCGCCTCCCGTGCCGCAAAGAAGCACCTTACCCGAAAGGGAAATGCCTGCGCGATCTAAAGCGCCCTCGAAACCGCCCATATCGGTGTTGAAGCCTACGTTTTCGTCGCCTGTGCATACCGTGTTAACGGCGCCGCAAAGTTCGGCCGAGCCGTCAAGACGGTCAAGCAGGGGGATAATTTGTTGTTTAAAAGGAATGGTGACGTTAAAACCGATAAGCTCTTTAAGCTGGTCAAAGGCTGAGCCGAGCGTGTCGGGTTCAATGTCTCTTGCCGAGTATTCTGCGCTTTTTCCGCTGAGTTCAAACAACTTTGAGTGGATAAACGGAGACATGGTGTGGCCAAGAGGATGACCTATAACGCAAAAATTGTTGGATTTCATATTAAAACACCCTTTTAAAAAGAAAAATTATTCAAAACCTATTGACAAAGATAAAATATATTCATATTATTTATTAAGGTATTTCATAATAATATCACGCATTGCGGATATTGTCTACCAATTGTTTTATTTTTTCGATAATTTAAGGAGCGTTTATTTATGGTTTTTGAAAAAATCAGAGAAATTCTTTGTGACCAGCTTGACCTTAACGAGGACGATGTTACCATGTCCTCCAATCTTCAGGATGACCTCGGAGCTGACAGCCTCGATATGGTCGATCTTGTTATGACTATTGAGGATGAATTTGAACTTGACGTTGACGACGAAAACGTTGAGGGCATTAAAACAGTCGGTGATATAGTTCACTATATCGAAGGAAATAAGTAATTTTCCCTGTACATATTAAATTGCTTTTTGTTTATCAAGCCGTTTTAGGGATAAGCGCCTTAAGACGGTTTTTGATATCTTTGGAAAGGCAAAAAGATTAGGAGAGAAGAGAAAATGGCTGAAAAGAAAATGGTTGAGGCTATTACCTCAATGGACGAGGATTTTGCTCAGTGGTATACCGATATCGTAAAGAAAGCCGAGCTTATCGAATACACCAG